>CAIWWH010000081.1 GCA_903916385.1 uncultured Actinomycetes bacterium | reverse complement strand
TGAATTGGCAGTGGCTTCGTAGCCAGCCCCTTCAGGAGTTGTGGTCGCGCCGATAACTTTGGTCTCAAAGCCCTCGATAGAGCGCGATTGATTCATATCAAGCGCTAACCCTTCAGGCTTTCCCTCCACGATATCTGTGAGAACGACTGTCTCAAAGATGTCATATTCGGCTAGTCGAAGAGCGGTGGTCGAACCATAGAAACCGCTTCCAACTACTGTGACTTTGCCAGATCTACTCATGGAGCCCTCCTGAAAGTGAACTAGCGCAATCCTACTTTGCGTGTGGCAAAGTTAAAGACACTACAAATAGGAGAGCGGTCATAGCGATTGGTATCAAGAGTTCAATAGTCCGTTTGGTCGCGCTCGTCGTATATGAGAGGTATGTATAAACCGCTCCACCAGCAGCCACCAGAATTGAGCCGGTACGAACGGCGCTAAAGATCCCAAATGTGATGCCGATTACAACGAGAGCTACAGAAAAGCCGCTCCAGAGCCGCTTCGAACCCTTTGGGGCAGGGAGTCTCTTACCGAGCGCTGCCAGCACGAGCTGCCATTTCAACAACATTGGTGAGAAGCATGGCCCGCGTCATGGGACCGACTCCGCCGGGCATTGGCGCGATGTAGGCAGCGACCTCCGCCACTCCCGGATGAATATCCCCAAGGAGGCCGGCTTGCGTACGCGTAATTCCAACATCGAGCACCGTAGCGCCGGGCTTGACCATATCTGGCGTCAAAAGATGCGCACTTCCGACGGCAGCGATGATGATGTCTGCGCGCTTGGTATGAAAGGCCACATCTTTTGTTGCAGTGTGAGTAACCGTCACAGTTGCATCATCACCCTTACGAGTCAGGAGCAGTGCTAGTGGGCGACCCACAGTGAGGCCGCGGCCCATAATCACAACTTCAGCGCCTTTGGTCGAAATTTCATAGCGGCGCAATAACTCCAAAATTCCCCGTGGAGTACATGGAAGTGGAGCAGGTTCACCGATTACCAATTTTCCCAAGTTGAGCGGATGTAATCCATCGGCATCCTTGTTGGGATCGATCGACTCTAAAATGAAATTTGCATTTATTCCTTTAGGCAGCGGCAACTGCACGATATAGCCGGTGCACTCCTTGGCGTTATTCAAATCTTTAATAGCTTCGAGTACATCTGTCTGCGAAGCGCTCTCGGGAAGGTCAACGCGAATCGATGCGATTCCGACTTCAGCACAATCGCGATGTTTGCCTGCGACATATGAGTGTGATCCTGGATCGTCGCCAACAAGGACAGTTCCAAGACCCGGCTTACTAGGAAGTCCCGCTACAACACGGGCTAACTCTTCCTTGATCGCTTTCGCGGTGGCCTTACCATCGAGAATCTGCGCGCTCATAGTTGCATTCTAACTAAGCGTGCGAGAAGTGGCGAACCCCTGTAAAGAACATGGCGATCCCGGCCGCCTTTGCAGTTGCGATGACCTCTTCATCCCGAACGCTTCCACCTGGTTGCACGACTGCTACTACCCCAGCATCAATCAAAATCTGTAGGCCATCCGCAAAGGGGAAGAAGGCATCACTCGCTGCGACAGAACCTTGGGAGCGCTCACCCGCGCGGGTCACCGCCAGCCGTGCGGAATCCACACGATTTACCTGTCCCATCCCCACCCCCACAGAAGCCCCATTACTCGCCAAGAGGATCGCATTGCTCTTAACTGCGCGTACCGCGCGCCAGGCAAATTGCAGATCGTTGAGCAGTTCGGGAGAGATCTCTCCTCCCGAGACTTGGCTCCAATGAGCCGCATCGTCCCCAGATGCATCGACAAGATCACTCTGCTGAATTAAAAGACCACCAGAGATTGGACGACCTTCAATCGATGAGTTGACGTAGTGCTCTAAGGTCAAGATTCGAATCGAAGGTTTTTTCGCCAGAACCTCGACAGCGCCCTCCTCGTAGCTAGGAGCGATAACTACCTCAGTAAAAACAGCAGATAGCGCCTGCGCCATCGCTAGGGAGACCGGTCGATTTGTTGCAACCACGCCACCGAATGCAGAAACAGGATCACAGGCATGCGCCTTCGCGTAAGCATCCGCGATATCTGAGCCGATTGCTATTCCACAAGGATTGGCATGCTTAATGATTGCAACGCACGGTTCAGAATGATCATAAGCACTTCGCAACGCTGCATCAGCATCGGTGTAATTGTTAAAGGACATCTCTTTACCGTGACGCTGCACAGCTTGCGCAATTCCGGGCTCAATCCAAGATGTGGCATTTGCGTAAACGCTCGCTGCTTGATGTGGGTTCTCTCCATAACGAAGAGGTGCGATGCGATGGAAGATTGCCGCCTTCCACTCATCGCCAGCCTCGAGTTGATCTCCCAACCATGAAGCTATCGCGGCATCGTATTGCGCGGTAGTGCGAAAGACCTCCATCGCTAAGCGAGTGCGCTCCGCGAGAGTAAATCCACCTTCATGTATTGCACTGCGCAAGAGTCCGTACTGAGAAGGGTCAGAAATAACTGCGACAGAGCCGTGATTCTTCGCGGCGCCGCGCAACATCGATGGTCCACCAATATCGATCTGTTCGATGCACTCTGCAAAATCTGCTGCGCTGGCAACTGTCTTCGCAAAGGGATAGAGATTAATAATGATGAGATCAAAAGGGGCGATGTCATGCTCTGCGATAGCCGCAAGATGCTCCGGATTGTCTTGATCGGCAAGAATTCCGCCGTGGATTCTAGGGTGCAGAGTCTTTACGCGTCCGCCCATCATCTCGGGGAAACCGGTGTACTCCTCGACTGCAGTTACTGGAATTCCTGCTGCAGCCAAACTCTTCGCAGTTGACCCGGTTGAAAGTATCTCAACACCTGAGTTGTGGAGGAGCTCTCCGATTTCGATTAAACCACTCTTGTCGTAAACGCTAATCAAGGCGCGACGTATTGGCTTTCGATTATTCACAGCGATCCACTCTCTGCATAGGCCGCGAGGGTCTCGACGATGAGGGCTCGCTCGGCAATCTTAATGCGTTCATGGAGTGACTCCTCATCCTCGCCTGTCAAAATAGCGATGCTCTGCTGCGATATGACCGGACCAGTATCCAAACCTGCATCTACCCAGTGCACCGTAGTTCCTGTGACGCTCGCCCCAGCTGCCAAAGCATCGCGGACTGCGTGCGCTCCCGGAAAGAGTGGAAGCAGTGAAGGGTGCGTATTTATCACCTTAAAAGTTGAGACAAAATCCGAGGCGAGAATCCGCATGAAGCCAACGCTCACAATGAGATCTGGCGCCAAACTTTGAACCCGCTGGAATATCTCGCGATCCCACTCCTCGCGTGGGGAGCGCATCGGAATATAGAACTCGGGGACTCCAAAACTTCGTGCAACTTCTAGCGCAGGAGAATCCTTATCACTGACTAATCCCACAAACTCCGCATCAATCTCGCCCTTCTGATGAGCACTCAGAATTGCTTGTGCGAGAGATCCAGTACCTGATGCCAGGAGCAGAATTCTCTTACTCACCGCGCACCACCGAACGGATTGCAGCCGGCAGCGCGAGAACGAGTACCGCAGCGGTTGCAAAGGTGACGGCGAGATACTCCAACAAACGCCACCAGATGACTCCTATTGGATTCAACTGGCTGGTTAAGAGTTCACCCGCCGATAGAAAGGTGATGATCGCAAGGGCGGTGAGGAGGCGCGCCCCCTCTGAAATAACTCGGCGGGAGAGATTGAGCAATGGTTCGCGCTTGCGCTGCGCGAAGATAAGGAGCAGTGCAAAGAGTAAAAACCAGAAGAGGAGACCGTACTTTAAATCTCTGTGCACCCCAGTCGGAAGGCCAGCAACAAAGGGAAGGGCAGGTACCTGGCCCAAAGTCACATGTGCTCCAGTCACAGTGGTGTGTGCTCCGAAGGAGAATCCAATCCCTGTTAAGTACGCGATAGATGAGATGGCAATATTGGGAAGGTAGAGCAGTTGGAGCAGGGTCAACAAGATTCCACCGACCACCCCAGCACTCAGAACTACAGAGATGCTCTTTACCTCTTTGAAGTGTCCTTGGAGTGAGATGGCAAAAGCTATCGCTCCAACTCCGAGTGCAATCGAAAGGAGATATAGCGCAAAGTAAAAAATCGGCGATCGGGCGCGCTCAAATCTAGCGGTGGCGATCATCGCGATGACGAATGTCATCACAGGTGTTAAATAGAGATTAGCTGAAATGCCGTGGTGAATAGAGGTGACCGCAAGCACTTCGGAGAGGATGGCGTACCAGAGTGAGTAAATGATGCGAGCTCCATTGAGTTTCGAAAATGCCTCTTCAACGCTTGGCAGGCCACGACGAATTGCCCACATCGGATAGATGACCGCGAGTAGCGGTAGGACCGTTAGCTTCCCGCTCGGGACTGTAAAGGGTATGAGGTGAGCTCCTAGATAGAGCCATGCGGACGCTCTTACGGGATCGCTGGTATTGCCTGCAATCGTCCCCGCGCTCGCCCAACTAAAGAGAGCGATAAAGGCGAGTGGAAATAGCGTGAGCGCGACGCTCCGCAGGGCCTGCCTAAAAGAGACCCCGAGAGCGCGTGCAACCATTACTTAACCGTTAAGGATGGCGCGCATGAGCGCTGCTGTCTCACTTGGCGTCTTGCCAACTTTGACTCCCGCAGCTTCAAGAGCCACCTTCTTTGCCTCAGCGGTGCCAGAAGAACCAGAGACGATCGCTCCAGCATGGCCCATTGTCTTACCTTCAGGGGCTGTAAATCCTGCAACATATCCAACAACCGGCTTAGTGAGATACGAGGCGATAAATGCAGCGGCGCGCTCTTCGGCATCACCTCCGATTTCACCGATCATCACAATTGCATCAGTATCTGGATCATCCTGAAACGCTTTAAGGCAGTCGATGTGTGTGGTTCCGATGATTGGATCTCCACCGATACCAACTGCGGTGCTAAATCCGAAATCACGGAGTTCGTACATCATCTGATAGGTCAGCGTGCCGGACTTTGAAACCAGACCGATGCGACCAGGTCCGGTGATGTCGCCAGGAATGATGCCGATGTTCGAGAGACCGGGACTGATCAACCCTGGGCAGTTTGGGCCAACGATGCGCGTCGTTCCCTTTGCTACTGCATGCGCATAAAAGACTGCTGTGTCATGAACAGGAATTCCCTCGGTAATCACGACTACGAGTGGAAGTGCTGCATCAATCGCGTCCATTACGGCGCCCTTGGCAAACTTAGGCGGAACGAATACAACAGATGCATTTGCGCCAGTGGCAGCGATTGCTTCAGCGACGCTATTGAATACGGGAAGAACCTTCCCCTCAATCTCTACGCTCTGCCCACCCTTGCCTGGGGTAACTCCACCGACAATGTTGGTGCCGTACTTCAGCATGCGACCAGTGTGTTTTGTTCCTTCTGATCCGGTCATGCCTTGGACGATGACCTTTGTATCTTTATTGATGAAGATCGCCATTTATTTTGCCGCCAATTCTGCAGCCTTTGCTGCTGCCCCATCCATGGTGTCTAACTGTTGCACCAATGGGTGCGCCGCTTCATTGAGGATTCTGCGTCCTTCAAGGACGTTATTTCCATCGAGACGAACAACGATGGGCTTGGTGGCCTTATCGCCCAAAATCTCGAGCGCCTGAACAATTCCGTTAGCGACAGCATCACATGCAGTGATCCCGCCGAAGACATTTACAAAGACACTGCGAACGTCGGGGTCGCCGAGAATGATCGAGAGACCATTGGCCATCACCTCAGCCGAGGCACCTCCGCCAATATCCAAGAAATTCGCTGGTTTTACGCCATATTTTTCCCCGGCATAGGCGACTACATCAAGGGTGCTCATGACCAGACCCGCGCCATTTCCAATAATTCCAACTTCGCCATCCAGCTTTACATAGTTGAGGTTCTTCTCTTTTGCGGCTGCCTCCAAAGGATTGGCAGATGCGTGATCAACGAGAGCCTCGTGGCTTGGGTGACGGAACTCGGCGTTGTCGTCGAGGGTGACCTTGCCGTCAAGGGCAATGATCCGACCATCTTCAGTCTTTACAAGTGGATTGATCTCCATCAAAGTGGCATCTTCCGCCACGAAGGCGGCCCACAACTTGAGAAGTACATCTGCTACATCGTTCAGAACGCTTTCTGGGAACTGTCCCGCCTTCACGATCTCGAGCGCCTTCTCGTGCGAAATTCCTACGTTGGGATCAATGCCCACGCGCGCCAGCTTTTCAGGTTGAGTGTGTGCGACCTCTTCGATCTCCATTCCACCGGCAACCGATGCCATCACCAAGAAGTTGCGATTGGCACGATCGAGCAGAATTGCCATGTAATACTCTTCGGCGATCGGAGCTGCCTGAGCGATCATCACCTTGTGTACGGTGTGACCCTTAATATCCATTCCAAGAATTGCCTCTGCCTTGACGCGAGCGTCGGCTGCATCAACAGCGAGCTTCACTCCACCGGCTTTGCCGCGGCCACCAACTTTTACTTGTGCCTTGACGACAACTTTTCCACCCATTGTTGCAGCTGCGCGCTCGGCATCATCGGCAGTAGTTGCTACTGCGCCGGCGAGAACTGGAATGTTATGAGCTTCAAAGAGATCTCGAGCTTGATACTCAAAGAGATCCACGCGCAACCCCGATCTTTAGATTGTAAGAGAGTGACTACCGACGCAAATCCTACTTGCCATCGAGGTGTGCTTCTAAAGACGTTCGACTGGTGCGTAGCGCAAGAGCAAGCGTTTCTCCCCGCCGCTTCCAAAATCGATGGTCGCCTCTGCGCGATCGCCTTCGCCGTTTACCGCGACCACCTTTCCTAGACCAAATGTGTCGTGCGACACACGATCTCCAATTGCGAGAACGATGGCGCTCTCTACCTTCTTACCTGTGGCGCGGGGCGGAGGTCCAAAGCGGCGTGGGGCAGCTCCTCGTGGAGCGGGAGCGGCCGAAGGGGTATTCCAAGAGATTACCTCTTCGGGAATTTCGGCAAGGAACCGGGATGGCGGGTTGTAGGTCGGCGCACCCCAAGAGGAGCGATATTCGGCACGAGAGAGATAGAGCCGTTTGCGAGCTCGAGTGACACCCACATAGGCCAAGCGTCGCTCCTCCTCGATTTCAGAGCGCTCTCCAAGGGTGCGCGAATGGGGGAAGATTCCCTCCTCCATCCCCGTGAGAAAGACGGTGGGAAACTCCAAACCCTTCGCGGTGTGCAGGGTCATCATCGTGACTACGCCCCCATGATCGGCCCCGTCGGGAATCTGATCTGAATCAGCCACGAGGGAGACATCCTCTAAGAAACCTGAGAGCGAGATCTCCTCGCCATCATCCAACTCGGATTCTTCATACTCAGTGGCGACCGAGACTAACTCCTGAAGATTCTCGACTCGCCCTTCGTCTTGCGGGTCGACGCTATTGACTAGCTCTGCCAATAGGCCGCTCTGCTCGAGAACCGCCTGTGCGATGGAAGAGGGTTTGGTATTTGCCTCTACAAGAGTGCGGAGGGAATCTAGAAGGTGAATGAAATCTTGAATGGCGACGAGGGAACGAGTTGGAATCCCGGGAGCGTGTGCCGCATCGCAGAGCGCTCGCCAAAAAGATATCCCGGTCGTAGTCGCGTGGAGATCAATGACATCCAACGCCCTATCGCCGATCCCGCGTTTGGGGGTATTAATGATGCGGCGCAGCGAGATCTCATCTTCAGGATTTACAAGTACCCGCAGATATCCAAGAAAGTCCTTTACCTCTTTGCGCTCGTAAAAGCGCACCCCACCCACCACCTTGTATGGGATTGCAGAGCGCAGGAAAGTCTCTTCGAAGACTCGTGATTGGGCATTGGTGCGATAGAAGATCGCGGTATCTCCTGGGTTGGACTCTCCTGTATCGCGCAGGCGGCGGATCTCATTGACAACAAATCCGGCTTCGTCATGTTCGCTCTCGGCGACGAATCCGGTGATCGCCTCGCCAGCGCCCTCTTCGGACCAAAGCTTCTTCTCTTTGCGTCCCTCGTTATTCGCAATTACCGCGTTTGCAGCGGTGAGAATATTTTGTGTCGAGCGATAATTTTGTTCCAGTAAAACAGTGGTGGCGTTGGGATAGTCCTCTTCAAATTGCAGAATGTTGCGGATATTTGCGCCACGAAAGGCGTAAATTGATTGGTCGGCATCACCCACAACACATAATTCAGCGAGGGGAAAGTTCTCTTGTGGAACTCCGACGAGCTCGCGAATAAGTATGTACTGCGCGTGGTTGGTATCCTGATACTCGTCAACCAAAATATGGCGGAAGCGCGAACGATAGCGGAAGCGCGCTTCAGGAAAGCGTTGCAGGATATCGACAGTCTTTCCAATCAGGTCATCAAAATCCATCGCATTCGCCGCGGCTAAGCGCTTTTGATAGAGCGCAAATATCTGAGCAATGATCTCTTCAAAGTGGTTGGTGGTCTGATTTGCGTAATCTGCCGGCCCAATCAACTCATTTTTAGCCGCTGAAATAACTCCCTGGATGGCGCGGGCTGAGTACTGCTTGGAGTCAAGGTTGAGTTCGCGAATTATGACTGTGAGTAGACGAATACTGTCGCTAGAGTCATAGATCGTAAAAGAGTTGGAGTAGCCAATTCGAGATGCCTCTTGGCGCAAGATTCGGACGCAGGCAGAGTGAAATGTAGAGACCCACATCGCCTTCGCGCGTTCGCCAACAAGATCCGCCACGCGCTCCTTCATCTCTGCCGCCGCCTTATTTGTAAAGGTGATTGCTAAGACCTCATAAGGCGCGACGCCGCGCTCCGCCAATAAATAGGCAATTCGTCGAGTCAAGACCCGAGTTTTACCCGAACCTGCACCGGCGACCACGAGCAGAGGGCTGCCCTGATGAGTAACAGCAACCCGCTGTTGCGGGTTGAGGCCCTCTAGTAATGACATAAATCCGAGTCTATCTATTAACCCTGACTCGGTAGGATGCCAGCATGGAACCTATGCTCGATAGCGAAGTAGAACGCATTCTTGTTGTAACAGCCCACCCCGATGACCTTGATTTCGGTGCAGGCGGAACGATCGCGCAATGGGCGGCTAAGGGAATCGCAATCTCTTATTGCATCTGCACCAACGGCGACCAAGGTGGAATTGATGCAACCATCACGCGCGAAGAGATGAAGCAGATTCGCCGCAGAGAGCAGACCGAAGCTGGAGCAATCCTGGGCGTTACCGATATCCACTTCTTGGATTATCGCGATGGCTGGCTCGCACCGACAATCGAGCTTCGTAAAGATATCGTCCGTGTCATTCGCAAGGTGCGCCCGCAGCGCATGTTGATTCAAAGCCCCGAGCGCAATTGGAATCGTCTCGGCGCTAGCCACCCTGACCACCTAGCCGCCGGCGAAGCCGCGATCCAAGCGATCTATCCCGATTCAGGAAATCGCTTCGCCTTCGAAGATCTCTTGCATGAAGAAGGTCTGGAGCCTTGGAACATCAAAGAGGCTTGGGTGATGATGGCTGAAGGTAACGATCACCACGTCGATATCACCGACACATTCCACCTCAAGATGCAGGCGCTAGCTGCACACGCTAGTCAGACGGCACACATGGAAGGCTTTGAGGAGCGGATCCGCGAATGGGGAACCCGCAGCGGTGAGGCTGTAGGTCTAACAAATGGCCGGATGGCCGAGACTTTTAAGATTGTCACTCTCGGTTAAGCGAGTTATTTAACACTCACCGATTCGATCGCAATGGTCTGTTTCGGCGTGCCATCAGTTCCGCCGCCAACAACTCCTGCTGCGGCAACCTGCTTCACGACATCGAGTCCAGATGTAACTTGGCCCCAAATCGTGTACGAAGGAGGCAAGTACGTGTCCTTATAGACGATGAAGAATTGGCTTCCGTTGGTGTTTGGTCCAGAGTTAGCCATCGCGATGGTGCCAGCGGGGTAATCGTTAGGAGCATCGGCTGGAAGGTTCTCGTCGCGATAGCTAAATGGTGGACCGCCTGAGCCGCTGGCTGTTGGATCACCACACTGCAGAACATAAATCGATGCTGTGGTTAGACGATGACAGAGCGAGTGGTCGAAGTAGCCGCTCTTAGCCAGAAATGTCATGGCAATAACAGTTGCAGTCGCCTTCTTTCCGAAGGCTTTGAAAGTGATGGCTCCGCAGTTAGTGTTGAGAGTAAATACTCGATCGACCATCGCGACCTTTGGATCAGGGTATCCAACCTTAAGAGGATTGTGTGCAACAGCGTTGGTCTTGACGCAATCGACAGTCGAGGATTGAGATCCAATCTGACCATTTGGGTTTGTAGCGGCAAAGTTAGTTGTGGCCCGCGAAGATAGTGAAGTACGCGGCGTTGGAGTTGCATGTGCTGTCGGCCTAGGAGAGTGGTTCTCGGATGCCAGGCCAGCGCTAACATCAATGGTTCCGGCTAGAAAGAGTGCAAGACCAAGCACCGAACAGAGCGTCATTGCCCTCTTGTTGATCGTCACTGTTACTCCCACTCAATAGTTCCAGGTGGCTTACTCGTGATGTCGAGTGTCACCCTGTTTACTTCTCTCACTTCATTTGTAATTCTTGTTGAAATCTTTTCAAGTACGTCATACGGCAACCGACTCCAGTCTGCTGTCATCGCATCTTCACTTGATACCGGGCGAAGAACAATTGGATGACCATAAGTTCGACCATCACCTTGCACACCGACACTTCGTACATCTGCAAGCAGTACAACTGGACATTGCCAGATCTCTCGATCTAGACCCGCTAATTTTAACTCCTCGCGGGCTATCAAATCGGCCTTCCGAAGAATACTAAGACGATTCTCAGTAACTTCACCGATGATGCGAATAGCGAGGCCGGGACCCGGGAAGGGTTGGCGCCATACTATTTCCCCAGGAAGTCCTAGTTCTATGCCTACTTCACGCACCTCATCCTTAAAGAGCGTGCGAAGTGGTTCGATGAGCGTGAATTGCAGATCATCGGGTAGTCCACCAACATTGTGATGCGACTTAATGTTTGCTGTGCCAGTGCCTCCGCCGGATTCAACAACATCCGGATAGAGAGTGCCCTGGACTAAGAAATCAACGCTCTCGTGCTCTGAAATTTCTCGAGCGGCGCCTTCAAAAGCGCGAATAAATTCTGCGCCGATAATTTTGCGCTTGCTTTCAGGATCAGTTACTCCCGCAAGGGCGTTCATAAAAGTTTCGCGAGCATCAACGACTTTGAGTGCAACTCCCGTTGCTGCAACAAAATCCTCTTCGACCTGTTCAGCTTCGCCCTCGCGCAACAAACCATGATCAACGAAGACGCAGGTAAGTTGATGTCCAATCGCTTTCTGTACAATTGCAGCTGCAACAGCAGAATCAACGCCGCCAGATAATCCGCAGATTACATGTCGATCTCCAACTAACTCTTGAATCTTCGCAACTTCTGTGGCAACTATGTTTTCACTGGTCCACGTTGGCTGACATCCAACAATATCGATGAGCCAACGACGCAAGATCTCTTGACCATTCTCAGAGTGGAGAACTTCGGGGTGAAATTGCACGCCAGCTAAAGAGGCATCGCTATTTTCAAATGCGACAATCGGAGTGTCTTCGGTGTGGGCAGTAGCGATAAAGCCGGTAGGGGCTGTGGTGACAGAGTCGCCGTGACTCATCCAGACCCGTGAATCCCTATTCAATCCACCAAGCAATTTGGAATTGCCATCATGCTGCATCGAGGTGCGACCAAATTCTGACTTGCCTGTTTGAGTAACTACTCCCCCGAGAGCCGCCGCCATAACCTGAAAGCCGTAGCAAATTCCAAAGGTGGGAATATCTTGTTCGAAAAGTGATGGATCGATAGTAGGAGCACCCGCAGCGTAGACGCTCGATGGCCCACCGCTCAAGATGATCGCCTTAGGGGCCTTCGCAATGATTTCTGCTACTGAGATCGAAGAGGGAACGATCTCGGAGTAAACATTTGCCTGACGGACTCGCCTAGCGATTAGTTGCGCGTACTGTGCCCCAAAAT
The DNA here is from genome assembly GCA_903916385.1 of uncultured Actinomycetes bacterium. Lineage (GTDB taxonomy): Bacteria > Actinomycetota > Actinomycetes > Nanopelagicales > Nanopelagicaceae > PALSA-747. Next base: position 795 of record CAIWWH010000081.1, on the reverse strand, counting down.
CGACGACCAGTACGAGATCAGGCACGGTGAATAACGACTTCTACGCGTTGGAACTCTTTGAGATCGGAGTAGCCGGAGGTGGCCATTCCACGACGCAACGCGCCAAAGAGATTCATTGATCCATCAGCCGTATGGGAAGGTCCGGTAAGAATCTCCTCCAACGTTCCAACGGTGCCGACATGGACTCTATCCCCGCGTGGAAGTTCGGAGTGATGGGCTTCGTGGCCCCAGTGCCAGCCCTTACCCGGTGCTTCAATAGCGCGCGCTAGTGGGCTTCCCATCATGACAGCATCAGCGCCGCAAGCGATCGCCTTGGCAATATCTCCACTGCGTCCGACAGAGCCATCTGCAATAACGTGAACGTAGCGGCCACCAGATTCATCCATGTAGTCGCGGCGAGCTGAGGCTACCTCGGCTACGGCCGATGCCATAGGTACGGCAATTCCCAACACGGTGCGGGTGGTATGCGCGGCTCCGCCACCAAATCCGACGAGCACACCGGCGGCGCCTGCCCTCATTAGGTGCAGAGCACCCGTTGCTGTAGCGCAACCTCCGACAATCACCGGGACATCGAGTTCGTAAATAAATTTCTTGAGGTTGAGTGGTTCGGTCTTTGACGAAACGTGCTCCGCGCTGACAGTTGTCCCGCGGATAACAAAGAGATCGACCCCGGCCTTTACAACTACTTCATGTAACTCAGCTGTGCGTTGCGGTGAGAGCGCAGCTGCGACAGTTACTCCTGCTGCTCGAATTTCGGCGATGCGAGATTTGATGAGTTCAGGCTGAATGGGGGCC
>CAIWWH010000080.1 GCA_903916385.1 uncultured Actinomycetes bacterium | reverse complement strand
TTTGGGGTCTGCGCTAACGCTCTTTCGCCTGAAGATGCACGCGTGGTCTCAGTTGATCATGGCTGTGGGGCGCACTCGCAGGCACTCAGTGTTTCGGACTAGCCTCAAATGCTTGGGCGACGCCACAGCACGATAATCCGATAAACTAACTCCCTTGCCTGCAGCACTGCAGGCCGAAGTAGCGCTCAACGAGCGCTCATACACAGTTTGTGAAGGGAGACGCCGATGCCGATTGGTCGCGTTAAGTGGTTTAGCCTCGAAAAGGGTTTTGGCTTTATCTCATCCGAAGAGGGCGAGGATGTCTATCTCGCCTCATCCGCACTTCCAAGCGGAGTGACTAGCGTTAAGCCCGGTACAAAGTTGGAGTTTGGTGTTGCTGAAGGTCGTCGTGGACCGCAAGCGCTCTCCGTTCGCCTGATCGATGAACCAGCTTCTGTGGTAGCAAATACTCGGATCAATGCCGATGATCTTGCAACGATTATTGAAGATTCCATCAAGATGCTGGACAAGGTAGGAAATGGTTTACGCCATGGTCGCTACCCAACCAGCGTCGAAGCCGAACGCCTTGGAAAAGTCTTGCGTGGAATTGCGGGTCAGATCGAGGGATAACTCCTTCGACAAATAATTACGCCTTTCGGCGCAGACCCCTCAGGATGTAGCCGGTTCCCATTAAGCCAAGTGCTACTCCGACAAGGCAGATCCAGATCGAACTGTGCTTCGCGCCTACTGCTAGTGCGACTACTAGCGCTACAAACCACGCCGAAGTTCCTAAGATCACAATAGGCAGGGTCTGTCTCACAAGGCGAGCATACTTCCTGCTCGCCGAATCAACGCTTGTAGACTGAGGCTATGTCATCAAATGAAGGGGCGCTGCGCTCCTTCAAACATCGGAATTTCCGCCTCTTCTTCACCGCAAATATGGTTTCGAATATCGGAACCTGGGCGCAGCGTGTGGCTCAAGATTGGCTGGTCGTCAGCGACCTTCACAAAGGCGGTTCCGCGCTGGGTGTGGTCACGGGACTGCAATTCCTGCCGATGCTCCTATTCAGTTTGTATGCAGGATCGCTGGCAGATCGACTCGACAAACGAAAACTGCTGATCCTTACCAACCTGGGCGGGGGAGCGACGGCAACAATTATGGGATTGTTGATCATTTCACATCGAGTCACCATGCTGGAAGTTTTTGTTCTCGCATTTTCGCTTGGCCTCTTCGGTGCGCTCGATGCTCCTGTCAGGCAATCATTTACATCTGAGCTCGTCGGCAAGAGTGATATTGCCAATGCGGTGAGTCTCAACTCTGCCAACTTCAATCTTGGTCGTTTGATTGGTCCTGCCGTATCTGGAGTACTCATTAAATATTTTCATACCGGCCCGTCTTTTCTATTAAACGCTGGTTCCTTTTTATTTGTCGTACTTGCTCTGATCTTGATGCGTCCAGAAGAGTTACACCGTCCGCCAAAAGATGGAAAGGATCGTAAGATCATTGACGGGTTGCGCTACATCAGGAGCCGGAGCGATTTGGTGGCGATTATCGCTACCGTCTTCTTTGCATCGACTTTCGGATTAAATTTTCAAATCTTCAATGCACTGATCTCGACGAAGATATTTCATAAAGATGCGGGAGCTTTTGGGCTACTTGGAAGCGTGCTCGCGGTAGGTTCTTTAACCGCAGCGATTGTCTCGACCCGTCTCGATCAAAAGCGCAAGCCTCTCTTTATTATGACTTTCTCTGCGCTCTTTGGGCTCTTCCTGATTGTGCAGGCTTATATGCCAACTTACCTAACATTTGCCCTTCTCTTGCCGCTCTGCGGATTTCTTGCTCTAACGACAATGATCTCCGCGAACACCTATGTGCAGACCACTACTCCGCAAGAGCTGCGCGGAAGAGTGATGGGTTTCTACTTATTAATATTTCTAGGCGCTACCCCGATCGGCTCACCCCTTATCGGTTGGTTGGCAGATGCGGTTGGAGTGCGGCAGACGGTTGCGATCTGTGGGGGTATCACTACCTTGGGAGCGATATTTATCTTCCTTTTGACACGCAAGTCTCTCGTCCGCTACACCTTTAGCGCATAAGAATTTCGCTGAAGGTTTTTCCTGAGAGCTGGGTTAGAGAAACTATATAGAAATTAGGCAGGTTATCTAACTGCACTTTGGATAGCATTCCAAACTTGTTTCCAATTCGCGAGGCATTGTTAAGTCGTTGAGAAGGAATCCACGCTTATGCAGGTAAGAAAAGTAAGAAGACGTTTCCTACCGATTCTCCTATCGGTGGCGCTTCTTCCTATCTCGGCGATTGTCACCGCCTCCACTGCGCAAGCTGTGGGGACAGCTCTAGCGAACTCTCAGAACTACCGGCTGTTTTTGCTTTAAAACTTTGAGGCTACTTGAGTACTCCAACGCTTCCGAGTACCGCCAAGATAAAGAGCAGAAAGAGCACGCCGATGGTGACCTTACGACGCAACTTTGCGCTCATCATTTTTGGAGCTCCGCCACTACATAATCAATGCAAGTAGTAAGTGCGCGAATATCATCAGGATCTACTGCCGGGAACATTGCGATGCGCAGTTGATTCTTACCCAATTTGCGGTACGGCTCGGTATCAACAATTCCATTGGCGCGCAGCGCTTTGGCAACCGCCATCGCGTCGATCGCGTCATCAAAGTTGATAGTTCCAACTACCTTTGAACGAGCGGCAGGATCCTCGACAAATGGAGTGGTGTAAGAAGTCTTCTCAGCCCAGCCATAAAGGTGAGCGGCTGACTCGCTACTGCGTCCTGCGGCGAAGGAGAGTCCGCCACCAGCATTCATCCACTTAATCTGCTCATTGAGCAGGACCAAAGTAGCAATTGCTGGGGTGTTGTAAGTCTGCTCTAAGAGCGAGTTCTCGATTGCGATTGTTAGATCAAAGAAGGCAGGTATCCAGCGACCGGACGCTTTGATCTTCTCAACGCGGGCGATTGCGGCTGGGCTCATAAGAGCGATCCAGAGTCCACCGTCGGAGGCAAAAGACTTTTGTGGTGCAAAGTAGTAAACATCGCATTGCGAGATATCTACATCGAGTCCACCTGCGCCACTTGTCGCATCCACCAGCACGAGCGCACCCTCGCTCCCAGCAGGGCGAACGATGGGAGATGAAACTCCGGTACTCGTTTCGTTGTGGGTCAGGGCATAAACATCGACCCCATCTTCGGCGACCACAACTGGGTGAGTGCCAGGTTCGGATTTGATGATCGACGGCTCATCTAAGAAAGGCGCCTCCTTTGCAGCTGCTGCAAATTTGGAAGAGAACTCGCCGAAGACCAGATGCTGGGATTTCTTCTCGATCAGGTTGAAGGTGGCGATATCCCAAAAGGCGGTTGATCCACCATTGCCGAGGACTACTTGGTAGCCCTCTGGCAGACTGAAGAGTTGTGCTAACCCAGTTCGGACCTCTTTGACGACGTTCTTTACCGGTGCCTGACGGTGCGAGGTGCCCAAGAGCAGAGAATTGCTAGCGGTCAGGGTCTCGATCGCACTGGTTGGAATCTTGGAAGGCCCACAACCAAAACGACCGTCACGTGGCTTCAGGTTTGCTGGAATCTGGATATCGCTCATGGGCAAACCCTAAAGCATTGCTAGGGGTGCAGGCGTGTGAGATCCCACCCACTAGCGGTCGAGGTATAGAGCAAGCGATCGTGGAGGCGGGAGTAGCGTCCCTGCCAG
>CAIWWH010000079.1 GCA_903916385.1 uncultured Actinomycetes bacterium | reverse complement strand
CAGAGGCCGCAGAGGTGCTTGGCTCGGTTACTGGAGCCGGCGCAGAGATTGCAGCGCTTGAAAGTGAGGGGCTGGTCAGAGGAGTTGCCTTGTGGTTAAAGGTATTGAAGCCAAGAAAAGCAGCGATAAGAAGGACCAATGAGAGAGCAACCTTGGAGGACTTCTTGGCGAGTTCGGCAGCCTTCTTGTATGAGGAGGACAGAGCGTCAAGCGCAGTCGCGCCAGTCTGCTCGTCGATAACCCACTCGGCCAAGACACGGACAAAGGAGGCGCGAGAGCGAGCAACCACGTGACGAACGTTGGCTGGGGTGGTGCCGATAGCGACTGCGATCTCTTCGGTAGAACGGCCTTCCATCTCCCACATAACGAGTGCGGTGCGCTGGTCAGCGGATAAACGAGAGAGCGCTTCGCGGATGATCGAGGCATCTTCAGCGGCGGCAAGGGTGTTATCAAAAGGAATGTGGGCGTCAACAGCGAGCTCATCAAGGCGCTCTTGGGTGGCATCGGAGTCGATTGCGACCAAATTAGGGCGGGAGCCGGTTGCGCGGATCTGATTGAGGCAGAGGTTGTTGACGGTGGTGCGAAGGTAAGCCAAAGCGCGCTCGCGGCTGTCCAGCTCTGGGGCCGCCATGATGAACTTAAGGAAGGCTTCCTGGACGATCTCAGAGGCATCTGCATCGGAACGGAGGATCCGGCGGGCCTGAGCGGTCAAGGAGGAACGTTGTTCTGCATAGAGAGCGGAGAGGTCGGCAATTGACCAGTCGGATACGGCCAGCGCAGGCACCGCTTCCGTGATCTTCGCTTGCTTGCGAAATGCCATTTGTCTGACTCCGTTTGTTGGTACTCCCGAGGTCAGCGTCCTGACTTCGTGTAGAAAAGTACCTTCTATAAGTAAAGACACGAAACTGCGCCAAATGTTGTCCCCCGGACGAGAAATATTTCTAAATATCTTGCATTCTCAAATTATGGATAATACTATCCGTTTCATGAGAGCGAATCCGATCCTGCCGACACCTCTTTTCAGATCTGATAGGCAAGCAGCAATACTTTCAACCCTCTTCTTTTCAATCAAGAAAATATCTATCTTCGATCTGGCAACCCAACTTGAAATTCCTTACCCTTCGATCCATCGGGAGATAAGTCGACTCCTGAAAGCTGGGATCTTGGAAGAGAATAAAGTCGGAAACACCAGCCTTTTAAGCGCCAACCAAAGATCTCCCTTCTACCGACCCCTCCTCGACCTTTTAGAGGTGACATCAGGCCCAATTCCCTTGTTAAGAAATTCTCTCGGGGGTATACCCGGGATAGAAAATGTTTATCTATTCGGATCGTGGGCTCACCGAATTTTAGAAAAAGACGGCCCGATCCCCAATGACGTTGATGTGATCGTCATTGGGGATCCCGATATTCAAGCTGTGTATAAAGCCTGCAAAGAGGTCGGAAGGCGAATTGGATGGGAAGTGAATCCAGTGATCATGAGTGAATTCGAATGGAGCGAGAACACCCCATTCTTGCAGCAGGTAAAGCAAAGTGGATTCATACCCGTAATTGAGCCGAGAGATGGAAGCGAGTAAATCGGGATGGTGTCATGAGGCCACAAGAGCTTTCCGAGGTACAGATTCTGGCTCTACAAGCCTTAGTTAATTCCGGGCGCTTGCGTGCGGTGCCCCCGGATCTGAAGAAGGCCGAGCCCGCTGCCTGAGCGGCGGCCGTAGCTGCATCTGCAGAAGCCCCTGCTGCTGTGGCAGCAGCTGTTGCTGCCTTTGAGGCGTTGATTGCCTCTGTGATTGACGCGGTGGCGTTGCTCGCAACTGTGAATGTTGCAGGCGTTACCTGAATCTTCGCAGTTGCACCTGTGGCGCTGATAACCACGTTTCCGTCAGAGATTGGCGCGTTGAATGTGGTG
>CAIWWH010000078.1 GCA_903916385.1 uncultured Actinomycetes bacterium | reverse complement strand
TCTGATGAGGTCATTGCCGAAAATAAGGAGCGCTTGGCTCACGTCGATGATGACGGGGTGACCTTTAAATCTCACCTCGATGGCTCGATGCATCGCTTCACCCCTGAAGTCTCCATGCAGGTGCAGCACCAGCTCGGGGCTGACATCATCTTTGCTTTTGATGAGTGCACCACACTTCATAACACTCGGGGCTACCAAGAACGCTCGCTGGAGCGGACCCGCCTCTGGGCCAAGCGCTGCCTGGTGGAACATGGTCGGTTGACCCGCGAGCGCACACATCGCCCGTATCAGGCTCTCTTTGGGGTGCTCCAAGGCGCTCAATACGAAGACTTGCGGCGCAAAGCAGCCCGCGATTTGGCCGCTCTGGATGAGGATGGGATTAGTTTTGATGGATTCGGCTTAGGCGGAGCTTTAGATAAAGAGAAGCTAGGGGCGATTGTCGAATGGATGTGCGAGGAACTCCCCCGCAATAAGCCACGCCACCTCTTGGGGATCGGTGAACCTGATGACCTCTTTATTGGCGTGGAGAATGGCGCCGATACCTTTGACTGTGTCGCCCCCAGTCGCCAGGCGCGCACCAGTGCAGTCTTTACCATTGACGGCCGAGTCAACCTCAGCAACTCCAAGTACCAGCGCCAATTTGTACCGATCGATGAGCAATGCGATTGCTATACCTGCACCAATTACACAGCCGCCTACGTTGCGCACTTATTCCGAGCCAAGGAGATGGTCGCTGGAACCTTAGCCACCATCCATAACGAGAGATTTATCGTTCGATTAGTTGACCAGATGCGCGCATCAATCGAAAGTGGAGAGTTCTTCGATTTTAAGCGGGAATTTCTAGGGCGCTTCTACGCCAACACTCCAAGTCGTCAGGCGACTTGAAAAGAGCGCTTAGAAAGACCTAACCAGTAGCCCTCGATCTGGGTAGCGGGGGCAACGTCAGCCTTTGTCGCCGCACCTAAAGTGATGAAGATGGGTGCAAAATGCTCAACTGTTGGATGGGCATATGGCATTCCTGGAGCGAGGGCTTTGTAATTCATCAATTCATCCACTGCGCCTCGTTCTAGGACCTCCTTGGCCCACAAGTCGAACTCCACGCTCCATCCTGGTGGCGTCGCATCAACGCTGAAGTCCCTGAGGAAGGGCAGGCCGTGCGTTAGAAATCCGCTACCAACAATTAATACTCCCTCTTCACGTAGCGGAGCTAACTGTTGACCGATCTTGAAGAGCTTCTCTGGATCGTGCGTCGGGATCGACATCTGAAGGACCGGGATATCCGCGTCGGGGTACATCTTTAGCAGAGGTACATAAGCCCCGTGATCAAGGCCGCGATTTGGTTGTTCAGCAACGGGTTCAGTGAGAAGAGCCTTTATGCGAGCCGCCAGTTCAGGAGCTCCTGGAGCCCGATATTGCAGGTTGTAATACTTAGGTGCGAAGCCGCCGAAGTCATAGATGAGAGGTGTCTGTCCCGAGGTAGTGCCAAGGGAGAGAGGCGCAGATTCCCAGTGGGCGCTCACGATCAAAATCGCTGACGGTCGCTCTAACGCTTTGCCCCATGATTCAAGCTGTGAGCTCCATAGTGGATCGTCTAATAGTGGAGGTGCGCCATGGCCGATATAGAGAGCTGGTGTCAGTGCCATGTGTTGATAATACCAGATAGTTGAACTTTCAACTATCTTACGGATTTACCGTCCGAGCTATCCGTTCCCTGGCAACTTCCTGACTGGGTGATTCCTTTCCCAGCGCCAGACTCAATAACTTCAGGAGAACTGCGCATAGCCAGCGCCACCCCTTATTGACTGATTTAAGTCCCAAAATCTTCCTCTGTGCGGGGGTAAGAGTGGATATCGCTGTCTTCGCCAGGACGAGATAGAACATCAGCGCAGGCAAGCCCAAGGGCGGCTTTAAGATGAATTTCACGACCTCTGCAGTCGCGGCACTTGTCGCCAGATCATTCGCTTGAAAATCATCCATAGCGGCTTTGAGTTCTGCAACGCTTTGCGGAGCGCTTGTTAATCCCAGACCCGTCGCGCTCTTACTCCACTCTCGCACGTATGCATCCGCACCCTCGACGATTGGATATCCAAAAGTCTGGTGAGCCGTTAAAAAAGAATCTGTAAATGCGCAATGCACCCACAGGAGATAACGGGGATCTGCAGCGCGATAAGACTTGACCTCACCAGATTTGCTAGTGAACTCTCCCTGCACGTGGCCATGCATCGCATTCACACGGGCGGCCTCTTTGGCGATCGCCTCGGTAGATCCAAAGGTGGTGATGGTGAGCCATCGCGAGGTGCCAGCTAACCGGCCGAGCGGATCACTCTCGTAGCGCGAATGCTGACTTACTCCGGTGAGAGCAGCGGGGTGCGCGGCTTGCAGAAGTAGCGCCCGAATTCCCCCGACAAGGGTGGCAACTGTTCCATGCACTTGCCAGACGGCGCTGCCTGGCCCGAAGAGTCCGGGACCTTCACCATGAGCGATGAGTTTGACCCAATCTGGGCGACCATCTGGTGAACCCGAAACAATCTCTCGAAATTTATTTGCAACACGGGTTTTCATTGTCGGTTAACTTGTCTTCTTATTCTTATTCGCCGATCGCTTCGCGCAGCTGGTTGGCGTGGTCAACTGGATGGTTGCTATAGACCCGCAACCAATCTTCTAAGGTGAAATTTCCTCGCTCGCTATGAATGGCAAATTTTTCTAGATCGCTCTCGGCCAAATTTTCTAGAATTTCTAAAGAAGAGGCGCGAGCAGCTTGGTAGAGGGCAAAGGAGTTCTCAATAGGAAAGGTGCGGTATCCAAGGGCGGCGCACTCCGACCAAGCGTTCTCGTCATAGCCCAGGATCTGAGTACCTGGCTCCGCCAAGATGCGACGTAGCCGGGCGGCAGATTGAGATTCACTATCTGCCATATGGTGCACGATCTGGCGTGGTGACCAGCCAGCGTGATCAGTCTTATCAATGTTATCGGGAGTGACGAGGGAAACTGCGGTTACAAATACCGCGGTCGCATCTTTGTAACTTTGGGCATAATCATGAATGGTCATGCCCAAATCGTACTGAAATTAGAGATTTTCCTCCTGATAGTAATTTTTCCAGACAAGTCGGTGAATCTTGATCTTGTAAGGCAGAGAGCGAACGCCGGGGATCAGCGGCATGCAGATCAATCCCAGTGAGAGTGCGCCCATGATGACCATGATCCACGCATCCGCGTTGGCTCCGAACGGGTGACTATCCGCATTGTTAAATGGCGGGATTTGATACCAGAACGAGTACAACCAGAGCCATGCTTGACCCGGATAGCGACCAGTCTCATTCATCATGCCCCACGTGGAACCTTGCAGATTCGATGCCGTGCTCTGATCGTTGAAGTAACTTCCATCACCTAAGAAGAGTGTCTGCTTGGTGTAGTCACTTTGGAAGTAATTTCCTTGCGACAGTAAGGCGCCATCAAGCGAGCCCGCTTGCGCCATCGTGAGCAAGCCACCCGCAAGTTGTGGAACCGGCCCGTAGTTGCCAGCGGGAACTTTCGTTCGATCCTGGTTCGCCTTTGTTAGAGCGTTGTCGTAATTCGTCGCCCAGGCGGCTTGAGTCTTCGCGTCACTCCCCTGCCATTGCTTCAGCGCATCGGCAACAGGAGTTGCATTCGCCACAGTTGTAAGTGGAGTGATTACGAAATCATTGACGGTATCAATGGGATGAGTAACACCAGCAATCTTGGCCAGGTGTAGAGGACCTAGATTTACTCCATCGGACTCTGTGTTGTAGGGAGCACCATAGCCAGCGGTTCCACTGCTACCAGCGAGTTCTTGCACTGCTGTTGCATAGAAATCTGCAGGAGCAGCTACCGCCCATTGTTTGAATGTGATCTGCTTGTCATCTGGTGATCCAAAGAGAGTTGAAAGCGCCGTGACAATGATGGTCAAGATGAGAACTGCGACGACGCCCTCTTTAATGAGGTCATACCGACGGACTCTGCCGCCCCATGGTGCGGCCTCTAACTCAGCGCGACGGTCGCTCATTTGCGCTCCCCCAACTCTTTGTTAAATGCATCAATCGGAGGTACAACGCCTTTAGCTCGAACGAGGAGAACGTGAATGATCGTAATCACTCCAATGATGACTGGAAGGAAGGCAACGTGGAGCAGGATCATCTGTCCGAAGTTCGTCACATTGAACCGTGACCCGATTCCCACCGAGTTGAATCCATCCTTCGCCTCGTAGGAGATCCACTGCGAATCGAAATTAGTTTGAATGAGGTAACCGGTGAAGGCGGTTGCGATGGAACCTACGAAGGCGAGCGCACCAGTTATCCAGGTTAGGAGGCGACGACCGCGCCAAGCAGCCATCCAAAATTTGCCCCAGAGGTGAACCACCATGAAGATGAAGAAGAATTGGACGGACCAAAAGTGCATGCTATTTACAAAATGTCCCACCCTTGAGAAGTGGTACCAACTTGCCCCTTCAAAGGAGAGAACAAGTCCTGAGGCGATGATGAGCGCGAGAGCTGCGAGGGTTGCCACCCCGAATAGATAGATCCACGAGGCCACATAGGCGGGTTGCGTATCAGGGAGTAACTTCTCTACGGGGAGATTCTTCTGCCAGCTCTTGCGAAGTTTGCTGGTCCACATCTCTTTTTCGACGTCAGTGCTCATTTTTGACCGCCGCCCTTCTTGTTGTTACCGGGGAACGGCAGAACCAGGGCTAGTCCAAAGAGGAGAAGCATCGAGAGAACGACGATGAGGTTGGTGATAGATATTTGGAACCAGCCGAGGTGGATGTAGACCGCTCGGAGGTTCATGAAGTGCGAAAAGATGCCCATGCGAAGAAGGTAGAACTCTTTGTCTAACAAAGGGGCCTTTTGAAAGAAATCTTTTATTATTCCGCTACAACCGAGTGCCAACACTCCTGCTAGAGTCTCGTCTAGCACGATAGCGAGAAAGGGGCTGAATTGACTGATATAACGATCATGCAGCGTGAACTGACCCCGTTTGAACATTTGGTGCTCGATCTGCTCTGCAAGGGAATGTCCAACTCGGCGATCGCCGCCGATACCGCTCACACCGAGAAGGTCATTGAGAATACCGTCTCCCGCTCGGCACGAGTTTTCGGAATCACCTCAGATGGAGAGACCAACGTCCGAGTTCTCCTCGCTCTTGCGTATCGGACCCACTTTGGTGACGCGGCATTCGACTCCTTTGGACTCCCCTGCCAACACCTGGCGCCTGGACCGGATGGCAAGATGTACTGCGCTCGCCATATTGAGTAACGCAACGGAAAACCGAATTTTTCGCAAGCCTCACAACCAGAGAAGCAATCAGAGAAGAAGGAATAAATGAAAATTGCCGCGGGAATCTTTCTAGGTATCCATCTCTTGTCAGTGGCTGGAATCGTCGTCCTTTTACTTCTCCAGGCTGGCAAAGCGGTCAAGGTGGTTCCCAAGGGGCTAACCCATGCAGGCCTCACTGCGCTGGTTGCTGGTATTGCAATGGTGGGAATTCGCCAATCTCAGCATCACACAGACGCTCATGCCTATCCGCTATATAACAACGGAACTATTGCCGTGAAGTTCGTCGTCTTAATCATCTTGTTAACTCTTGCATTTAAGAACGGCAAGAAGGAATCCATCACTCGACTGGAGTGGGCAACTTTGTTAGGACTAACTGTCCTCAATATCGGACTTGCGGGAACTCTCAAATAAATTGATTGCGCTCGATCTTGTGATCCGTCCCCTTGAAGTTAAAGATAAAGAGCGTTGGATGGAGCTTTGGCAGGGATATCTCACCTTTTATGAATCCGCCCTCACTGCAGAGCAAACTGAATTAACCTGGCGCCGACTGCACGATCCCGAGTTCAATCTCCATGGATTAGTTGCGGTAGTTGATGGAAAAGTTATTGGATTTACGCATTATCTATTTCGGCCATCAAGTTGGGCCGTTAATGATTACTGCTATTTAGAGGATCTCTTTGTTGATCCCACGCTTCGTGGGGCTGGCGCCGGGCGGACACTCATCGACGCGGTGATAGTGGCCGCCCGTGCCAAGGAGTCGGGGCGGGTCTACTGGATGACTAAAGAGAGCAACACACGAGCTCGCGTCTTGTATGACTCGTATGCGCCGGCCTCTGAATTCGTCCAGTATCGCCTGCCCCAAACCTATTGACTTCTTCTATATGTAGTTTTTAGCTCGTAGCGTTACCGAACTCTTTTAAGCCTTCTCCTCCACGCGACGAGCGTGCATAAAGCCTAGGAAGGCAAGGATCAGGAAGAGGATTCCACCGAGGTAGGCAACGAGCGCTGCATACATGGCGATCTGTCCGATCTGCCAGAAGGCATATCCATAGAGCAGAAGTCCACGTAGCGTTGAACCGCGGAAGAGCAACTGCACCTGGTTAGCTAGGGCTGCATTGGTTGGATCAGCTTGAGCAGCTGCACTCACCTGTGAGTAAGTCTTCCCTGCACCAATCTCGCTGAGGTGGACGGCAATGAAGTGGTCGGCGTAGACCTCTGATTGACGACCGGTAAGCATCTCTTGTCCAGCGTATTTTGCGATAAATGGTTGATCCTTAGCTGGGAGGCTAGTGATCGCACCGCTACCTGCTGCTGGGAAGGTGATGTTTTGCTCTTGCAATTGCGTCTTCACCTGATTATTGGTGAAGGAATAACCCCATGTAAGCAGACCTCCTGCGAGGAGCAGGACCACTGCCAATAGGAGACCAGTGGTGCTGGCGACCTTGTCGATAAACTTTCTATTCACTTTGCTTTCCTTCCGTCGATGTAAGGAAATTGGTTTAAGGTCTTGCGCTGCAAGAGACCTTCCGCGTTCCTCTCAGTGATAATTCTCTTTCTTCACAGTGCCTTTATGAAGGGAATCAAGCGGTGCTACCCCTCAGCGAAATGTGATCTAGAGAACTCTCAAGGAATGGTTGAGAGAAACGGTACAAAAAGTTGCTCCCCGTGGTGCGAAACGTAAGCAAAAACTGAGTAAGTTACAGGCACTCAACCCCTCACTAGCGAGGGACCCTCGGGAGGAAATCTTGAAGAAAACAGTTAAGTTCACTGCTCTCGCAGCGGCTTCAACACTTGCAATCTCTATGGTTGGAATTGTTGTTGCTCCTGCGTCACTGGCAGCAGCCGCAAAGCCAAAGGTCTGTTTGGCCCTTGATACCGGTGGTATCGATGATCACTCATTCAACGCTTCAGCTTGGGCTGGTGCACAATCAGTAGCAAGCAAGGCAACAGTTTCATATGTTGTTGCAGATGCTAACAATCCTGATTACACAGGCGAAGTAAAGTCACTCGTTGATGCAAAGTGCAACCTCATCATTGGCGTTGGATTCTTGATCACTTCAGCAATTGACGCTGCAGCTGTCGCTAACCCAACAATCAAGTTCGCACAGGTTGATGATCCGGGACTTGTTAACGGCAAGGCCGTTCCAAACCTTCGTGGTCTCACATTTGCAACAAACCAATCAGCATTCGTAGCAGGTTACCTCGCTGCTGGTTACTCCAAGACCGGTAAGGTCGCCACATACGGCGGAATCAATATTCCACCAGTCTCCATCTACATGGATGGCTTCGCTCGCGGCGTTGCGTACTACAACGCACAAAAGGGCACAAAGGTCACAGTCCTCGGTTGGGATACCGCAAAGCAAGATGGCACCTTCGTTGGTGGCTTCAGCGATTCCAACAAGGCGCTACAAATCTCTAAGAACTTCGAACAACAGGGTGCGGATGTAATCTTCCCAGTTGCTGGTGGTCTTGAGAATGCAACTGCAGGCGAGTCAGTCACATCAGGCAAGTCAGTCACCATCGGTGTTGACTCCGATATGTGGGGCCAAGTCACTGATCCAAAGGTGAAGGCAGTCATCCTTAACTCTGTAACAAAGGGCGTTGGCGCTTCAGTTGCAGCAGTTATCACTGATACCGTCAAGGGCAAGTTCAGCAACGTCCAGTACGTTGGAACTCTCGCTAATAAGGGAACCGGACTTGCTGGCTTCCATGACCTCGCTAAGAAGGTGCCTGCGAAGTTGCAACAAGAGCTTCGCGCATTGGCCTCTTCAATCAGCGCTGGCGCAGTGGATGTAACCAAGTAAGGCCTTACAAAAACTAGCACGTCTAAAAACCGAGAGAGTTATTTAATAACTCTCTCGGTTTTTTTGATAAAGATTGATTAAATAGGGTTTACATTCTCGAAGGGATCAACGTGTCACTAGAACTCCGCGGCATCACCAAGACCTTTGGTGCGCTGGTAGCCAATGATTCGATTGATCTTAAAGTCGAGACAGGTGAGATCCATGCCATTCTCGGTGAAAACGGCGCTGGCAAGTCGACCCTCATGAATATTGTTTACGGCTTAGTCGCCCCCGATAGCGGTGAGATTCTCGTCGATGGAGTAGTCAAGAAGATCTCAGAGCCGAGTGATGCCCTCGCATCCGGTATCGGTATGGTGCACCAACATTTCATGCTAGTCCCCGTCTTTACCGTGGCGGAAAATATCGTCCTTGGCCACGAGAAGACTGGTTTTGCCGGTCGCTTAGATTTGAATGAGGCGCGCGAGCGCATCAAGAAGGTTTCTGATCAATTCAATTTCGATGTCAATCCCGATGA
The DNA here is from genome assembly GCA_903916385.1 of uncultured Actinomycetes bacterium. Taxonomy (GTDB): domain Bacteria; phylum Actinomycetota; class Actinomycetes; order Nanopelagicales; family Nanopelagicaceae; genus PALSA-747. The sequence continues at coordinate 5,991 of CAIWWH010000078.1, read as the reverse complement.
CCTGATTGAGGGCTTACCGGTGGGAGTACAGCAGCGCGTTGAGATTATTCGCGCCTTGATCTACGACGCGAAGGTACTGATCCTTGACGAGCCCACAGCGGTTCTTACCCCACAGGAGACCGATGACCTTCTTAAGATTATGCAGGAGCTCAAAGCGCAAGGCACCTCAATTATCTTTATCACCCACAAACTGCGAGAAGTTAAAGCGGTTGCCGATCGCATCACCATCATTCGCCGCGGCAAGGTAGTAGGTAACGCCTCGCCTAGCGCCTCCCAGAGCGAGCTCGCTTCACTGATGGTTGGCCGCGAAGTTGAATTAGCGCCCGACCGTGGTGCGCATGATGTCGGCGCGGAGGTCCTAGTGGTGAAGGATCTCTCCATTCTAGATATCACCGGGCGCGCGCTGGTTAATAAGGTTAGTTTCAGCGTAAGGGCTGGCGAGGTGCTCGCCATCGCAGGTGTGCAGGGCAATGGTCAATCTGAAGTTGCGCGCGCTATGGTCAATCTGGAAGAGCACGTCAAAGGCTCGATTACTCTCAATGGCGAAGAGATCGTTGGCAAGAGCGTACGCGAATCCCTTCACGCAGGTATCGCCTTTGTTCCGGAGTCCCGTGAATTAGACGGCCTCATCGGATCTATGTCGATCGCAGAGAACTTGATCCTTGACCTACACGATCTCGCACCGTACGCGAAGGGAATTCAACTCTTCCCTAATGTAGTTCTCGATGAAGCCGCAAAGCGACGGGACGAGTTCGATATCAGGTTACAAAACGTCACCGATCCAATCTCTTCTCTCTCGGGTGGCAACAAGCAGAAGGTAGTTCTCGCCCGCGAACTCTCACGCCCGGTGAAACTCCTAGTGGCTTCACAACCAACGCGCGGACTCGATGTTGGCTCAATCGAATTTGTACATAAACGCATTCTCGAGGAGCGCGATGCAGGTCGAGCAGTCCTCCTCTTTAGCACCGAACTCGATGAAGTCTTGGCGCTCGCAGATCGGATTGCTGTTATGTATCGCGGTGAAATTCTCTCGATCGTTCCTTCTGGTGTAAGTGCCCAAGAGTTAGGACTATTAATGGCCGGTGTCGTCCATGCGTAAGTTAACCGTCAAACGACCTTCGCTTCGGGCGCTCACCCTTCCCGGACTCGCTTTCTTGCTGGCAATGTTCTTTGGAGCACTGCTCATTGCCTTTTCAGATTCGACGGTGCTTAAACATATCGGCCACCCAATTTCATTTATCAAAGCAGCGGGAGTAGCCGTTTGGCAGTCCTACCTCGCGCTCTTTGAAGGCTCTGTTTACAACCCCAGCTTGGCAACGCCACATGACGCGCTTCTCTCTTGGTATCCCCTATCTGAAACCCTTGTAACCGCGGCACCACTGATGTTGGCAGGGCTCTCCGTAGCGCTTGCCTTTAGAGCCGGCCTCTTCAATATCGGCGCGCAGGGTCAGTTCATCTTTGGATCTATTGCGGCCTCATATGTTGGTTTTCATTTTCACTGGCCCATCGGAATTCACCTCATCGCAGCGGTCATCGCAGCGGTCATCGCAGGTGCTATCTGGGGTGGTTTAGTCGGACTCCTTAAAGCTCGAACAGGAGCTCATGAAGTAATTGTGACGATCATGCTCAACTACGTCGCTCTCTACTTCTTGATGTGGTTGCTTGGAACCACGACCTTCTTGCGACCTGGTCGACGAGATCCGATCTCGCCCGATGTTTTGAACTCCGCGAAGATGCCCCTACTCGCGGGGAGCAACTATCGCGTTAATTTGGGAATCTTTGTCGCGCTAGCTGCTGCGGCATTCGTCTGGTGGCTCCTTACCCGCAGCACTTGGGGCTTTAGATTTAGAGCAGTGGGTGCCAACTCTGCGGCGGCGAAGACAGCCGGCATTTCAGTCCCCTTTGTCATGACATCCGTGATGGCAATCTCCGGAGCGCTCGCAGGACTAGGTGGTGCAGTCCACGTCCTAGGTAGTGATTTCTCCCTGACATCTGGAACCGCTGGAAACTTCGGATTTGATGCAATTACAGTGGCGCTCCTTGGGCGCGCTAAGCCCATGGGAGTCGTCTTTGCTTCGCTTCTCTTCGGTGCCTTACGCGCCGGCGGCGGCACCATGCAGGCAAATACAAACACACCAATTGACATCGTTTTGGTTATCCAAGCTCTTGTTGTTCTCTTCATCGCAGCACCATCAGTTGTGAAGTGGGTCTTTAGATTGAAGAACGTCAAAACGACTGGTGAATTGGCAGCGAAGGGGTGGAACGGATGAAGGCCCTATCCGCTGCGCAGCGTCGTAGACGCCGCTCTCTCTACGTCATGGCGGCTCTTGCCGTCCTATCTACGCTTGTCTTCGGCTTACTGCAAAAGAGCGGTCAGGTCGTCACGTATGGGTTTGTCCTGGACAAAGAGTGGGTACTCGTCCAACAATGGGTCATCAACTCACGCACTGCCTCATTGCTCTTTGGCCTCGTAGCGGTTGCAGCTTCTGGGGTTGCCTTCCTGCAATTCCGCGCCGGAAAGACAATCGGCATCGCAAGTGCCGTCGGCGCAGCGGGAATCATGATGTCATTTTTATCGTGGGCTGCTGCAGGGAAGTTCATCCCCTTTACTGGACTACTGCAGGGAGCGCTCCTGCTCTCAGTGCCACTGATCTTTGGTTCGATGGCAGGTGTTCTGAGCGAGAGATCTGGCGTTGTTAATATCGCAATTGAGGGCCAACTCCTAGCCGGTGCATTCGTCAGTGGTGTGGTCGCCAGCCTTACCCACTCAACTTTCTGGGGACTGATCGTTGCACCCTTCGCGGGATGTCTCATCTCGACTCTGCTGGCGGTCTTTGCAATCAACTTTGCCATTGATCAGATCATCCTTGGATTCGTATTGAATGTTTTGGTGTACGGAATTACAGACTTCCTCTACAAGAAACTTCTTATCCCCTATCAAGCCACATGGAACTCCGGCCCAACACTTGCTGCAATAAAGATTCCAATCCTCTGGAAGATTCCCCTGCTGGGACCTATTCTCTTTGACCAAAGCATCATCGTTTACCTCATGTATGGCGTCGTATTCCTGATCAGCTTCTCGCTCTTTAAAACGAAGTGGGGGTTGCGTACGCGAGCAGTCGGCGAGCACCCAACGGCTGCCGATAGCGTGGGCATCAAGGTTAATCGCTTGCGATTTATGAATGTCATGATCGCCGGCATGGTCGCTGGGCTAGGAGGCGCTTACTTCACTGTGGGTGGAGTCGGAGCATTTAATAAGGAGATGACGGCCGGTAAAGGATTCATTGCCTTGGCTGCGCTCATCTTCGGTCGCTGGACCCCGTGGGGAGCAGTTTCTGCCGCACTTCTCTTCGGATTCGCCGACAATCTGCAGAGCGTTTTAGGAATTATTGGAACCCCAATACCCTCTGAATTCATGTTGATGGTTCCCTACCTGGTAACCGTAGTCGCGGTGACAGGCTTTGTCGGTCGGGTGCGAGCGCCCGCGGCCGATGGCACGCCGTATAAGCGCGGGGAATCCCATTGATTCCTTCTGATATTGATTGGGATGCGCTTCACGCGGAGGCAAAACACATCATGACGATGGCCTATGCACCTTACTCCAAGTTTCCGGTAGGCGTTGCCGGGCTGGTAGATGATGGTCGCATCGTCACGGGGTGCAACGTCGAAAATGCCAGCTACGGGATGACTCTTTGCGCTGAGTGCGGAATGGTCTCCGAACTTATTGCAAGTGGTGGCGGAAAACTCGTGGCCATCGTCTGCGTAGATAGTGCTGGTTCATTTCTCTCACCATGCGGCCGTTGTCGCCAACTCATCTTTGAACACGGCGGCGCTAGCTGCCTTCTCATGACTCCCGCCGGAGCGCTACCAATGTCTGAAATCTTGCCGTGGGCCTTTGGTCCAGACGATCTCTCTTAAAGGACTCTCATGACCGAGCCATTTGCAGCTGTTGAAATTATTACTGCCAAGCGCGAGCGCAATGAATTGAGCGACCCACAGATCGACTGGGTCATTGACGCTTATACGCGCGGAGTTGTTGCTGATGAACAGATGTCAGCTCTCTTGATGGCAATTTTGCTCAATGGGATGAATATGCGAGAGATCTCCCGTTGGACCGACGCCATGATTAATAGCGGCGAACGGATGAACTGGTCAGCCCTGACGCGCAAGACTGCTGATAAGCATTCGACGGGTGGAGTCGGCGACAAGATCACACTCCCATTGGCACCACTTGTAGCCGCATGTGGTGGTGCGGTTCCGCAATTGTCGGGGCGCGGACTTGGTCACACTGGTGGAACCCTGGATAAGTTGGAGTCAATCCCTGGCTGGCGCGCTGCACTGACAAATGCGGAGATGCTCAAGGTCTTGCAAGAGTGCGGTGCGGTGATTTGTGCTGCGGGCGCAGGGCTGGCCCCCGCTGATAAGAAACTTTATGCACTTCGGGATGTCACAGGGACCGTCCCAGCAATTCCACTGATCGCATCAAGCATTATGAGCAAGAAGATCGCTGAAGGTACCTCTGCCTTAATTCTTGATGTAAAGACTGGTAGTGGCGCCTTCATGACCGACCCACTCAAGGCCCGTGAGTTAGCCCAAACGATGGTAGAACTCGGCAAGCGGGCTGGAGTAAATACTCGCGCGTTGATTACTGCGATGGATGTTCCTCTCGGCCTCACCGCGGGTAATGCCCTCGAAGTGCGGGAATCCGTTGAAGTCCTTGCTGGTGGGGGACCAGCAGATATTGTTGAGCTCACCATTGTGATGGCCCGCGAGATGTTAGATGCTGCCGGCATTAACCCAACGATGGATCCTGCTGATGCACTAAAGAACGGTGCCGCGATGGATAGTTGGAAGGCAATGATCCGAGCTCAAGGAGGCGATCCAGATGCCGCGCTTCCGATCGCGCGTGAACATCACGTTGTGGTTGCCGAAAGGAGCGGCGAGATCCTCGAGATGAACGCACTAGCTGTTGGGATAAGCGCTTGGCGTTTAGGAGCAGGTCGCTCCAAGCAAGGCGAGGCCGTACAAGCTGGCGCAGGAATCGAGATTCACGCCAAGCCAGGTGAGAAAATTCTCGCTGGCGCTCCCCTCTTTACTCTTCACACGGATGAGGCACCTCGCTTCGAGCGAGCGCTAGAAGCGCTAGCAGGAGCGGTACGCATTTCAGATTCCGGCGAGGTCGTGGAACGGCTTCCGCTTATTATTGAAAAGATCTCTTAACGATTTCGAAACTTTGACGGGATACACTCAAATTATGACGCTTAACAAGAGACCGACAGCCGAGCAGATCAAGCGCATTCCGAAGGCGGTGCTGCACGACCATCTCGATGGCGGGCTACGTCCTCAAACTATTATCGACTTGGCCGCAGAGATTGGCTACACCAAACTTCCGTATACCGAGGCAGGCGCACTAGGCGACTGGTTCTTTGAGGCCTGCAACTCTGGCTCGCTTGTTCGATACCTCGAGACCTTTGATCACACCATCGCCGTGATGCAGACTCATAGCGCCGTCGTTCGCGTGGCTCGGGAGGCAGCGCTTGATCTAGCCCGCGATGGAGTGGTCTATGCCGAAGTTCGTGGCGCCCCAGAGCTCTTCACCCAAGGCGAGATGGAACTCGATGAAGTCATCGAGGCGACGACCGAAGGCTTTCAACTTGGTATGCAAGATGCTAAAGCCGAGGGGTTGACTATTCGGGTTGAGCAGATTCTCTGTGCACTACGTCAGAATGATTGGTCAGATGAAGTCGCGCGCAAAGTTGTTAAGTATCGCGACCAGCATGTAGTCGGGTTCGATATCGCCGGCCCTGAGGATGGTTTTCCAGCGAAAGATTATCTATCCGCCTTTGATTACCTCCGCGCCGAGAATGCACACTTCACGATTCACGCCGGTGAAGCCTACGGACCTGCATCTATCTGGCAGGCCATCCAGATCTGTGGCGCAGAGCGCCTGGGGCACGGAGTGCGCATCGTTGAGGATATCGACTTCAGCGG
>CAIWWH010000077.1 GCA_903916385.1 uncultured Actinomycetes bacterium | reverse complement strand
TAACGATGGCTTTGAATGTACCTCTTTTAAGGTTCCTCTTGATTACAGCCATATCGATGGAAACTCTTTTGTTATTCAGGCAATCAAACACGTCGCTAATACACCAGCAAAGCGCCTTGGATCTTTAATTATGAATCCTGGCGGTCCCGGTGGCTCAGCAATTGATTACGTGCTCAGTGCGGACTCCATAGTCTCAAAGAGCATCGAAGATGTTTACGATCTCGTTGGATTTGATCCACGCGGCGTAAACCTCTCACAGCCCATTCGCTGTCTCACAGATGCACAAGAAGATACCTACCTTGGGGGCAATGGCTCGGTACAAAGTGCGGCAGATTTAGCCACAGCCATCTCGTCAGCCAAATTAATGGCGAGCGCTTGTGCCAAGGCCGCAGGAAATAAGCTGGCGCATTACTCAACTCTCGATACCGCGCGCGACATGGAGATTCTGCGCATCTTGCTTAAGGAGCCAAAGCTAAATTACATTGGAAAGTCCTACGGAACTTTCCTAGGGACTTTGTATGCTGCGCTCTACCCGAAGACAATCGGCCGGGTCGTTCTCGATGGAGCAGTTGATCCCAATATTTCCCCTCGCGATGCAAATATCGCTCAGGCAGTGGGATTTGAGACTGCGCTCAAATCTTTTGTAGCAGCCAATCCGACTTTCTCAATTTCTCAGATTAAGAACTTCCTACAAAGTGCTCGGACTAAGCCATTAACTGAGTACCCAAACCGTCAACTCTCTGAATCTTTAGCCATTACTGGGATCGCGGCCGCTCTTTACGAACCAGCGGATGGTTGGCCAATCTTAAAGAGAGCCTTAGCCAACGCGATCAACCACGGCAACCCTGCCGACTTCTTCTTTCTCGCTGATTCATATAACCAGCGGGATCCGAGTGGTCACTATGTCTCTAACCAGACAGATATTTCGAGCGTTATCGGGTGCCTCGATTCCAAAGATCCGCGAACCCTCGCCCAAGTAGAAGGTGATGCCAAGGCATTTAGCGCAGCGGCCCCATTTTTTGGCCCCTACCTCACCTACGGTGGGCTCTCCTGTTTGTATTGGAAAGCGCAACCAGTCGCTACTCCCGTCCTTAAGAACTTGGAAACCAACCCACTTCTCATCATCGGCACTACTCGCGACCCAGCCACCCCGTACCACTGGGCGCAGGGTCTGCATAAAGATCTGCTGAACAGCACCCTCATCACCTTAAACGGCGATGGCCACACCGGGGCAAATCGAGGCAGCAGCTGCGTCGATAAGGCAATGAACAACTATCTACTCACCGGGAAATCTCCCGCACACGACATCACCTGCGACACTGATGCTGCCCTCGCCCATTCGATGTCCGCCTAACCCGGGGGTTGGTAAAAACCACTCTCGGAATACGGCATTATTTCCCTATGCGCTTAGACCATGTCTCGTATGTAACCAGTCACGATCAACTCTCTGACACAGTGCAACGCCTGGGCGCGAAGCTCGGGACGACATTTGTAGATGGTGGAATCCACCCTCGCTTTGGAACTCGCAACTTCACCGCTCCACTCCATTACGGCCACTACCTCGAAGTTGTCTGTCCACTTGATCACCCAGCAACAGATAGCAATGCATTTGGCCGCGCCGTTTCGCGCCGCGCCAATGAAGGTGGCGGTTGGTTGACATGGGTCTTATCAACCGACGATATCGCTCCCATTGAAACTCGGATCGGCCGACCTGCTGCCGAAGGACATCGTCGCAAGCCTGACGGAACTGATCTACGTTGGAAGCAGATTGGCGTCGCCGATGTATTGGAAGATAAGCAACTTCCATTCTTTATCGAGTGGCTCTCTACCGATCACCCATCAAAAGATGGAATCGCAACTGCCTCAATCACTAAAGTGGAATTTGCTGGCGATAAAGAGAAGATCCGTGAGTACGCTGGTTCAGATGTCTCTGATGCGATTGGCGATGTCGAAATTATCTGGGTAGACCCATCAACTAACGATGGCGATGCTGGAATCGTTGCAATCTACTTACAAACTCCAAATGGTGAAGTCCGCATCGATTAACTATCTTGATTTACCTTAAATCGAGCGCGCTCCAACTCTTCTCCATCAATCTCGCAAGTAAATAGATACGAGCCCAATCTTGGGATAGGTAGCAGCGGCATGTTAAAACCTAAGTTAATTACCTGCCATTCGCCTGGCTCTAAGCCTTCGGGGCGACCGACTTGAAAGTTCATCTCCGCTCGGAATGGTCCGAAGGTATCTGGCCCAGTCGGAAGCAAGACATCCTGACCATCTATATCCTGTAATCGAATTAATAATTGATGGTCGCGGTTGGTCATATCCCATGGGACTTTAACTTGAACCGCAATAGCGACATTGATTGGCCAGGGAGAAGTCGCTTCGGCGGGCACCGTAACCCGATCAATTCCACCGCCAGAGATGAATAAGAGTCCATTGGGGGTTTCTACGTGGTTACACAATATCGCCGAAAGTTCCATAAATGACAGGGTACTCTTAACTCTCCGCCTCGGTGGCTCAGTGGTAGAGCAGCCCACTCGTAATGGGCAGGTCGCCGGTTCAATCCCGGCCCGAGGCTCCAGTTTATTTCTAAGGCTCCTTAGGAAGAGGGAAAGTTGATGCAGCTAGAGTTGAAGACCGATCTATTTATTGCTGGCCAATGGGTGAAGGGCGCAGGCTCACTCCCCGTTATGAATCCCAGCACCGGCCAATTGATTGCCGATATTTCGACAGCAGACCAAGAACAATGTGATGCCGCGGTCACCGCTGCCCACGACGCCTTTCCGGCTTGGGCTAAAACTTCACCACGCTCGCGTTCAGAGATTTTGCGCAAGGCATTCGAGATCATGGTCGCAGAGGCCGATCAGATCGCGCAACTAATCTCCATGGAAAATGGCAAGACCTTTAGCGATGCTCGCGGCGAGGTCATTTATGCCGCCGAGTTCTTTCGCTGGTTCGCCGAAGAGGCTGTCAGGACACCCGGAGATTTTCGTCATGCTCCTAGCGGAGATAAGCGCATTCTTGTAACTCATCAACCAATCGGAGTAAGCCTTTTAATTACGCCCTGGAATTTTCCTGCTGCGATGGCCACTCGCAAGTTAGGTCCTGCTTTGGCTGCCGGGTGTACCGTAATTTTGAAGGCGGCATCAGAGACACCGCTGACTGCCCTTTGGATCGTCGATATCTTGCAGCGCGCAGGAGTCCCTGCAGGAGTAGTCAATTTCATTATGCCTGAGAAGACCGGTGCGATGGTTTCGCGGATGATGCATGATCCGCGTGTACGAAATCTCTCCTTTACGGGATCAACTGAGGTTGGCCGCATTTTGCTTAAAGAGTCCGCCGATCTCGTTCTTAGGACCTCGCTTGAACTGGGTGGCAATGCGCCATTCGTCGTGCTTGAAGACGCTGACATTGATGAAGCAGTTAAGGGAGCGATGATTGCAAAGATGCGCAATGGTGGGGCTGCGTGCACTGCTGCAAACCGATTTATCGTTGCAGAGTCAGTCGCTGCAGAATTCACTGCAAAGTTGACGCAGAGCATGGCCGATCTAAAGATGGCCGACGGACTCTCCGAAGGAGCTCAATTAGGCGCCAGCGTCTCTCGCAAAGAACGTGACAAGATTGCAGAACTCGTTAGCGCTTCTGTCGCGGCCGGTGCAGAGTTGAAGTTGGGTGGCGTCGTTCCCGAGGGAGATGGTGCCTTCTATCCGGCAACGGTCCTCGCAGTGAAGAGTGATAACCCAATTCTGGACCATGAGGTCTTTGGACCGGTGGCTCCCATTGTGACTTTCAGTAGCGATGAGGAGGCGATTGCGCTCGCCAATGCCACCGAATATGGACTGATTGCCTATGTTTATTCGCAAGACCTTAAGAGATCCATACGAGTAGCAGAGGCCATCGAAGCAGGCATGGTTGCAATCAACCGTGGTGTGATCTCCGATCCTGCCGCACCCTTTGGTGGAGTTAAGCAATCAGGGCTGGGCCGCGAAGGTGGTTTTGCTGGAATCCATGAATTCTTGGAGACCAAGTACATCGGGGTGGAGATTTAGCTAAGAAACGGTACGACGGGTGAGTAGTAGGCTTGTGAAATCTAAATAATAGGAGCCTCGCTTGCTTACTCAGATCCTCAAGAGATACCTGCGTCCTTATCGAACTCAGGTCTACCTCATCCTTTTGATGCTGCTTATTCAAGCCATAGCCAGCCTCTACCTCCCTAACCTCAACGCGGACCTCATCAACAATGGCGTCGCCAAAGGCAATGTTGGCTATATCTGGCATATCGGCGAGATCATGCTCGCCTCTAGCGCGTTGGTCATGGGAGCTTCGGTCTGGTTGGCATATCTAGCTGCTCGGGTATCGATGGCATTTGGACGCGACCTTCGGGGAGCTGTCTTCTCCGCCGTCGAAGGATTTTCGGCACGCGAGCTAAATAAATTTGGTGCACCTTCACTCATCACTCGAAACACCAACGACGTGCAGCAAGTCCAACTTGTTCTCTTTATGGGTTTCACCATGATGATCGGTGCTCCAATAACTGGCATCGGCGCGATCATCATGGCGGTGCGTTCTAATGTAAAGCTTTCAGGAATTTTGCTCGTTGTCCTACCCATCATGTCTCTACTCATCATGCTCCTGCTGCGACGCATCGTCCCGGCTTTTCGCATTATGCAGATCAAGATTGACCGGATCAATTTAGTACTTCGCGAGCAGATCTCTGGTGTGCGAGTCATCAGAGCTTTCGTGAAGACAGCACAAGAAGAGGATCGTTTTGGTGAAGCCTCGACCGATCTGATGCAGACTCAACTGAGAGTCACGCGCACCTTTGCCGTGATGTTCCCTTCTCTGACGTTGATTCTCAATCTCTCATCGGTCGCTGTCATCTGGTTCGGTGGAAAGTTAGTTGCAGGGGGGCACCTCCAAGTTGGAAATTTGACCGCCTTCTCCAGTTACATCATGTTAATTTTGAGCAGCGTAATGATGGCTATCTTTATGACGCTGCAGATTCCAAGAGCTGCTGCTTGTGCCGAGCGTATTCAAGAAGTTCTCGATACAGAGTCATCAGTTGTTGAGACTCTCAATCCAAAGAATCCGATAGAGCGCAAGGGTTTCCTTGAATTCGAGGATGTGGAATTCCGTTACCCAGGCGCAGAGCACCCCATCCTCTCGGGAGTCACCTTTACCGCGCGACCCGGCGAATTCACGGCGATCATTGGATCAACGGGATCTGGTAAGTCCACCCTTTTAAATCTTATCCCGCGCTTCATTGATGTGACAGGTGGCGTTGTGAAACTTGATGGAATTGATGTCAGAGATCAATCTCTAGAGTCGTTGTGGTCAGAGATTGGCTTGGTTCCACAACGTGCCTTCCTATTTGGCGGCACTGTTGGACAGAATCTGCGTTACGGCAAAGCCGATGCGACTGATGAGGAGTTGTGGAGCGCTCTTGACGTCGCTCAAGGTTCTGACTTTATTAGTGAGCTTCCCGATAAACTCGAATCTAGGGTCGCACAAGGTGGCACCAATTTTTCTGGTGGTCAGCGCCAACGACTTTCTATCGCACGCGCACTTGTAAAAAAGCCACAGATCTTGATCTTTGATGATTCTTTTAGCGCCCTGGATTACACCACAGATTCGAAGTTGCGCACTGCCTTGCACACCGTGATGGGACACACCACCATGATTGTGGTTGCACAACGCGTCTCGACAATCTTGCAGGCTGATCAAATAGTCGTTCTCGATCAGGGACGGGTTGCCGGTATCGGTACCCATGTAGAACTTATGGAGAGCAGCGAGACCTACCGCGAAATTGTTCTTTCACAGCTCAGTCCAGAGGAGGCAGCCTCATGAGCCAGCGCGCTCCGCAACGCCCTCCGATGGCTGGCCAAGTAGGTCGCGGCGGTCCAATGGCAGGAATGATGGGTGGGCCTCCCCAAAAATCGAAGGATTTCAAGGGTTCGCTGCGCCGCCTGCTCCGTGAAGTGGGCGAGGAGCGCAAGTCGCTATACGCCGTCTTCGTCTTGATAACTACTGCTGTGACGATTGGCTCCTTCGGCCCCAAAATCTTAGGACATGCTCTTAATGATGTCTTCTCGGGTGTTATCGGAAGTCACTTGAAACCTGACCAGACCACCGCTCAAGCGGTCGCGACTCTGCGCGCTAGTGGGCAGAAGACTCTCGCTGACGTTGTGGGCAAGAGCGGCGCAATTCCTGGTAAAGGAATTGACTTCACCGCAGTTGCACACTGGATCTCTTTAGCTATTGGACTCTACCTGATCTCTTCGCTCTTCCTATGGTTGCAGCAATACCTGATGGCCGGCGTTACTCAGAAGACCGTCTTTAGATTGCGTCGCCTGGCAGAGGAGAAGATCGGACGTCTGCCACTGAGTTACTTTGATGGAACGTCACGCGGCGATCTGCTCTCACGTGTCACAAATGATGTCGACAACATTTCGACATCGATGCAGCAAGGGCTCTCACAAATTCTCAACTCACTATTGACGGTCCTTTCAGTGCTGATCATGATGGTCTGGATTAGCCCGCTCCTTGCACTCATCTCTTTAGTTGC
>CAIWWH010000076.1 GCA_903916385.1 uncultured Actinomycetes bacterium | reverse complement strand
GGGAGTTGTGGGTACTCGTTAACAGAGAGAGTTGGGAGTGTGAATTTTGCTGTACCTGCTGTTACAAGAACTCTGCTGCCATCCAAAGTAAATGTGATGGGTTTATTTGGAAGGGAGCGCGCTATCTCCGCAAGAAGGCGCCCAGGAACCAGAACCTTGCCCTTTGCGGTTATCTCGGCCTTTAAAATCGCTTTGGTAGAAGTTTCGAGATCTGATCCTGTGAGAGTGATGGAGGTATCAACATCGATCATGATCCCTAGAAGCTCAGGTTTGATTGGGCGGGTTGAGAGGCTGCGGGCCACCCAATTAACAGCATCCACCAATTCGGTGGGCTCTACTAAAAACTTCATAATCCGCCTCTTTCTCCTGAAGGAGTCTAGGGTTCCACCCCGACACCTAAATATCGATCAGTTCTTCTCTATCCCTCTTTTTATTCTTATTTAAAGTTATCCGTAATAACTAGCGCCTTTTCCTGTGGAGAAGGTTAAAAGCGCAGGTCACCCGCTTAAAAATCTTCTCTACAGTTGTGGGTAAGGGTGTGGACAAGTGGAGGAAAAAGCCCCGTTGTAAGCAAAATCCGCCGAATTAACTTGAGTTATCCCCCTTTTTCTCACACGAACCTCCTTAATATCCACAGTTATCCACATCTTGCCCTCATCTGGGCTTAGTCGTTCATTTAATTTTTAGATTGCAGCTTGATTCGGTTGGTCAACTCGGTGACCTGGTTATAGATGGAGCGGCGTTCGGCCATAAGTTGGCGGATTTTACGGTCCGCATGCATAACTGTCGTGTGGTCGCGCCCCCCAAAGGTCTGGCCGATCTTGGGTAGGGAGAGATCTGTTAGCTCGCGGCAGAGGTACATCGCTATCTGGCGAGCGTTAACCAGGACTCGACTACGGCTTGTCCCACAGAGATCTTCCAAGGTAAGGCTGAAGTATGAGGCAGTTTGGGCCATGATCGTCGAGGAGGTGATCTCCGGACCCGCCTGGTCAGGAATGAGATCTTTCAAGACGATCTCAGCTAACCCCATATCCACAGGCTGTCGGTTTAGGGAGGCGAAGGCGGTAACCCGAATCAGCGCTCCTTCCAACTCCCGGATATTTGAGGAGATCTTGGAGGCAATGTACTCAAGGACGTCATCAGGGGCATTTAACTTGTCCTGAGCCGCCTTCTTGCGGAGGATGGCGATACGAGTCTCAAGTTCTGGCGGTTGAATATCGGTAATCAGACCCCATTCAAAACGAGAGCGTAGGCGATCTTCCAAAGTGGTCAACTGTTTTGGTGGCCGGTCGCTCGAAATCACGATCTGCTTATTTGCGTTGTACAAAGTGTTGAAGGTATGGAAGAACTCTTCTTGGGTCCGCTCTTTATTCTCTAAGAATTGGATGTCATCGACCAATAGAACATCTAAATCGCGATAGCGGCGCTGAAATACAGAGGCCTTATCGTCACGAATAGAGTTAATAAAATCATTGGTGAATTCTTCCGAAGATACATAACGAACCCGGACCGAACCATATAACTCTTTGGCATACGCCCCAATAGCGTGCAGGAGATGGGTTTTACCCAACCCAGACTCACCGTAAATAAATAGCGGGTTATAAGCCTTAGCGGGCGCCTCTGCGACAGCGACCGCAGCAGCATGCGCAAAGCGATTAGATGCCCCGATAACAAATGTTTCAAAAACATAGCGTGGATTTAACTGGGATTGCTCGGTTGGGCCTTTACTCCCTAAATCACGACCAGTTCCACTCTTTGGTTGAAGATCGGGAACGCTCTCATCTAAAGGTTCTTCATATGGATGATCAACAGCCAAGCTCTCATCAACAGTCACTGCGATATTAATTTTTTGACCTAATTGATTTGTTAAAATCTCATTTAACGCGGATTTAACGCGGATCTCTAAAAAGTCTTTCGCAAATTGGTTCGGGGTGTTGAGAAGGAGGGTGGCACCAGCTTCTCCCTGCAGCAACCCTAGGGGTTTTGTCAGAGCCAGGAAGGCGCGGTGCTGCGGGGATTCAGAGGCCATCGCCTCGATAACCAACGCCCATAGGGTGTTGAGATCAACCTCTTCAAGTAAAGCCATACCCGCCCATACCGATCGTTAATAAAATTGCTAGCACTACCTGGAGTTATCCCCAAAGTTATCCACAGCCTGTGGTCTAAACCCCACCTTGAGGGTAAGAGAGCGCTAAACCTGTGGATAGAGCGCGAACCTAGGGGGCTGTGGAGAAAAGCGCAAGTGGTCTATCCACAATAATTCGGCTAACCTTGCCCTTCCGCTGTGGCCCTAGTCGGACCCAAGAACCGCTAGGAGAAATCGAGGAACTTATGAGCAAGCGCACCTACCAACCTAACAACCGTCGTCGCGCGAAGAAGCACGGCTTCCGTGCTCGCATGGCCACACGTGGTGGACGAGCAGTTCTCTCGTCACGCCGCGCAAAGGGTCGCACTCGCATCTCAGCATAAATCGTGCTTCCAGCGTCCAACCGAATGCGGCGAGGCCAGGATTTTTCTAGAACGACAAAAGCTGGGCATCGAGCAACCTCTGATCTCTTAGTCCTCTACTTTTTGACGCATGAGCAATTGCCGGCAAGCCCTCAAGTTGGGCTCATTATCAATAAGAGCGTCGGCGGTTCAGTCGTTCGCCACCGCATCGCTCGCCACCTCCGCCACGCAATGGCCGAACACCTTGATGAGGTTCCGGCGCATAGCCAGATAGTGATTCGTGTCAGACAGAGCGCTGATGATTATCGCGACCACCTAGAGACGCTTTTAAATAAAGTAGTTAAAAGAACCGGCGCTAATCAATGAAGAAGATATTGATCGCTCCGATTAGATTTTGGCAGATCTTCATCTCTTCACATATGGAGCCACGTTGTAAATACTTTCCTTCTTGTTCACAATACACAATTGACGCAATTAATGAATATGGAGCCAAAGGTCTCTTCTTAGGTGCCTGGCGGATTTTGCGATGTAATCCGTGGTCCCACGGAGGCGTTGATTACGTTGGCGGTAAGCGAATTGAATACAAACACTTAAAGGGAGCTAACTAATGAACGCGATACTCCACCCTCTCTACTACGCAGTTACATGGGTCATGGTCACCTTCCACACCATGCTGGGATGGCTCTTAGGAAAGAACTCACACGAGTCATTGAAGTGGACTTTCTCGATCGTTCTACTGGTTGTACTTATTCGCGTCATCCTGATCCCGCTATTTGTAAGGCAGATCAAATCGCAGCGCGCCATGACTGCACTGCAGCCTCACATGAAAGAGATTCAGAAGCGCTACAAGGACGATCGACAGAAGCAATCTGAAGAGATGATGAAGCTCTATAAGGAGCATAAGACCAATCCTCTAGCATCCTGTGTTCCACTTCTTGCCCAAGCTCCAATTTTCTTTGCACTCTTCCGCGTATTGAGTGGAATTGCGCACGATAAATCGTACGTACCTAATGTTTTAACAACCGGACCAAATGGATTGCTAGCTACCGCTCATGCCGCAAAGTTTCTAGGCGCTCCGATTTCAGATAGCTTTTTGAGTTCTCACTTGACGAGCACCAAAGTCGTCACCGCCTGCTTGATCCTTTTTATGTCAGCAACGACTTTCTCCACTCAGCGTCAGTTGATGGTTAAAGGAATGCCAAAGATGGATTCCTCAAACAACATGATGGCGCAGCAGCAGAAAATCATGCTTTACATCTTCCCGTTGATCTTCGCGGTATCTGGAGTTAACTTCCCAATCGGCGTCTTGATCTACTGGTCTACGACCAACCTCTGGACCTTCGGCCAACAGTTCTATGTCATTAAGCGCAATCCAACGCCAGGATCTCCGGCCTATGAAGAGTTACAGCGCAAGCGTGGTCTGACGGCGACAACCACCACCCCAGAGGGTATGACCGAGGCGGAGCGCGAGGCAGAGGCGACTAAGAATCGACAACGCCAGCAACCCAAGAAGCGGAAGCCCCGTAAATAACCGCATAACGCCCAAAACATAACAAATAGGTTTAAATCCGACAGAAAGGCATGAGAATGACTGAGTTAGAGACCGAAGTAGCCAAAGAGGCTCCCAAGAAATCCATGATTGCCCGCCTCGAGGAGGAGGGTGATGTAGCCGCGGATTACCTCGAAGGGCTCCTGGATATCGCTGACCTTGATGGCGATATCGATATTGACGTCGAGAACGAGCGCGCATCCCTCGCGATCGCTGGGGGTGCGCTCTCCCATCTCGTAGGCGATAGCGGCGAGGTCCTAGATGCCCTACAAGAGTTGACCCGGTTAGCCGTCCAGACATCGCTCGGTGAGCGCTCCCGCCTCATGCTAGATATTGATAATTTCCGCAGCAATAAGAAGGTTGAACTCACTGAGCTTGCTCATAAGATCGCTGAAGAGGTTAAGGCCTCCGGAGAACAGGTGAAGTTGAAGCCGATGAATGCCTTTGAACGTAAAGTCATCCACGACACCATCCAGGAGATTGGTTTAACGAGCGAATCAGAGGGTGAAGAGCCCAACCGTTGCGTGGTGGTTCTCCCAGCTTGACCGTTTCACGTGAAACACTCCTCGAGGGCTACTTCAAAGAGAGCCCGGCGAAGATAGAGCGTTATGCCGATATTTTGCGGAGTTGGGGTATTGAGCGCGGCCTGATTGGCCCCCGAGAAGGGGATCGGATCTGGGAGCGCCACATTGCAAACTGTTTGCCGGTCACAACGCTCATTCCAGAAGGAGTGAAGGTTGTCGATATCGGATCTGGCGCTGGTCTTCCTGGAATTGTGATCGCCTTGGCGCGTCCCGACTTGGAAATCACCCTAATTGAGCCTCTGCAACGACGCGTTGATTTCCTCAACGAGGTGATTGCTGAGTTGGAGCTTCCCATAACGGTAATTCGGGGCAAATCCGAGAGCATAAAGAAGAGCTTTGACGTGGTTACGGCCCGCGCTGTTGCACCCCTTCCTAAGCTCCTCAATATCTCCTGGCATCTCGTAAAAGCAAAAGGTGCTCTACTGGCGATGAAGGGGGAGAGCGCGCAAGAGGAGATCGACAGCACTGAACCCAAGAAGCACTCCGAGACCCAACTTAGAGCGATTGAGCTCCCCGGTTTTGAGATAGCCCGTGTCATTGAGGTTAGAAAGACTGCTTAACTACGGGTATGAGTGATTCACGTGAAACACCGGTCGAAAGCGGACGGAAAGTCATCGGCATACGCCGGCTCAAAGAGCCGATGCCCACCCCTCTTAAAACGCGGATCTTCACTGTTGCGAACCAGAAGGGTGGGGTTGGAAAGACCACCTCAGCCGTAAATGTTGCGGCAGCCTTGGCTATGGGTGGACTTAAAGTGCTAGTTATTGATTTAGATCCCCAAGGAAATGCCTGCACCGCCCTCGGTGTAGATCGCAACGCCAACCCAGGAATGTATGAAGTTCTTGTAGATGAAGTTCCGCTCGCAAGGACGATTCAAAAGGTTGCAGGATTTCCCCATCTAGAGTGCGCTCCAGCCAATCGAGAGTTAGCAGGAGCTGAAATCGCGCTGGTTACTTATGTAGCCCGCGAAAGCATCTTGAAAGGAGCCCTGCTCAGATATTTACAAGAGAGGGCAGAGCGCGGAGATCGCCTGGACTATGTAATTATCGATTGCCCTCCCAGCCTCGGCCTCCTAACCATTAACGCACTCACCGCCGCAGAAGAGGTTTTGGTTCCAATTCAATGTGAGTACTACTCTCTTGAGGGAATCTCCCTATTAATGGAGACGTTGAGCAAGATTCAGAAGGCCCTTAATCCCTTGGTAAGAGTAAGCACCATTCTCTTAACAATGTTCGATTCTCGTACTCGCTTAGCGAACGATGTAGCTGATGATGTGCGCCGTCACTTCCCCAACGAACTTATTGATATCCCGATCCCTCGCGCGGTGCGGGTATCTGAAGCGCCCTCCTTTAATCAAACAGTGATGACATATGACGCAACCTCTCCTGGTGCTATCGCCTACATGGGGGTCGCTCGCGAGATTGCAGAGAGAGGGTCGGCAGCATGAGTGCAGCGCGCAAAGGGGGCTTGGGACGCGGACTTGATGCTCTCATTCCAACTACAAAAATTGGTGAAGTAACAAATAACTCTGGAGTGATCGCGGGAACAGCGTTAGAGGTAGATATCAACGCGGTGCTTCCTAATAGCAAACAACCCCGTACCTACTTTGATGAGGATGCCTTACAGGAATTAGCGGCCTCGATCAAAGAGGTTGGTGTTATGCAACCTCCAGTCGTTCGCGAGATCGGTGACGGTCGCTATGAATTAATTATGGGTGAGCGACGGCTGCGCGCTTCCAAGTTAGCAGGTTTGAAAACCATACCTGTGATCCTGCGTGCATCCACAGATAACGAGATGTTGCGCGAAGCGCTCTTGGAAAATATTCATCGCAGTCAACTCAATCCTTTGGAAGAGGGAGCCGCATATCAAAACTTACTTAATGATTTTGGATACACACACGACGAGCTTGCAATCAAAGTTGGAAAGTCCCGACCAACAATTACAAACACCTTACGCTTACTAAACCTACCCGCATCAGTACAACGTAAAGTAGCCGCCGGAGTACTCTCCGCAGGCCATGCACGTGCGCTCTTGTCATTGACAGATGCTTACACAATCGAAAAATTGGCAAACCGCATTGTTTCAGAGGGTTTGAGTGTTCGAGCAGTTGAAGAGATAGTCGCGACAGATCAAGGAAAGTCAAAGAGAGATAAGCGCCATGGCCAGACGCTACAGAGCCCAGATTTAAAGGAGTTGAGTGATCAGCTCGGAAATAAATTCGATACCCGCGTGAGTATTGAACTCGGAAAGTCACGCGGAAAAATCACCATCGAGTTTGCTGATGAAGAGGATCTAAAGCGAATTACAGAACTACTTAAATAAGCGCGCGATTCTCCATCTCGGTGCGGATAACTCCACCCAAAGCTTTCACTCCCTCGCGAATGCGATCGGGTGTTGGATAACAATATGCCAGGCGCATCGACCAACTTCCAAAGCCATCTGCAAAAAAAGCTGTGCCAGGAACATATGCAACTTTGGCTGCAATCGCCTTCGGCATCAATGCAGTTGTATCGATTTCGGGTGGGAGAGTTACCCACACATAAAAACCGCCGCCCGGCTTAGTCCAGCTAGCGCCCTCGGGGAAATATTGATCCAGACTTTCCAACATTGCATCGCGCCGCACTTTGTAAAGTTTGCAGAATGATGCGATCTGATCGCGCCAAGGCTGATCGGCAAGATAACCGCTAATCGAAAGTTGTGTGAAATTAGAGGGGCACAAGATCGAGCTCTCGGCTGCAATAACAAGCTTCTCTTTGAGTGATTGAGGAACCAAGGCCCACCCGACACGGAAGCCAGGAGCAATCGTCTTCGAGAATGATCCAAGGTAGATAACGTTTTCAGAGTCTTGCGCGCGCATCGCATTGGGTGAAGGCTTATCAAAGCCCAATAAGCCATAAGGATTATCTTCAACAATAAAGATCTTCTCGGCAGCGCAGATCTCTAGGATCTCTGTTCGGCGATCGGCCGGAAGAAGAACTCCAGCAGGATTTTGGTAATTGGGAATCAGATAAAGAAATTTGATCTCTTGCCCAGTCTTACGAACCGCGGCGATCGCAGCACGGAGAGCCTCGGGAATCATCCCATTTTCATCCATCTCAACGTGAACCACATTTGCCTCGTACTGCTTAAACGTACCCAATGCCCCGACGTAAGAGGGAGCCTCTACGAGTACCACATCACCAGGGTTGATGAAAATGCGCGAAATGAGATCAAGTGCCTGTTGAGAACCGGTGGTGACGATGATGTCATCGGGATGGGCACGGATACCCTCAAGAGCCATTACATCGCAGATCTGCTCGCGCAACTTTGGATGGCCCTGCCCACTGCCATACTGCAACGCCTCAGCGCCATTCTCCTTTATAAGCTTTTCAACGACATCAGCCATCATCTCCATAGGAAGAGCAGAGAGATTGGGCATGCCACCGGCAAGGGAGACGATCTCAGGGCGGGAGGCCACGGCGAAGAGGGCTCGAATTTCACTGGCGTGCATAAGTTCGGCGCGATGTGCAAAACGTTGCGTCAGCTGTAGATCTTCACCCGTGCGAAAACGCGTTACCTCGTTGGACATTTGGCAATTCTGCCACACCTAGCGAGTCGGTCGGTGCCCCTTTATCTGCGCAGTCCAGCTCGGCGCAGATCAGAGATACGCAGAGTGCCGGTCTTGGCATCATTTTCAGCGCTGAGATAGAGACGTTGGATAGCAACCATGAGCGCCTCAACAACTGTTTCACGAAACTCGGGATCACTCACCCTGCGATGATCTCCGGGGTTGGTCTCGTAACCTAACTCAATCCTTACGGTCGGAGATTTGGTAAGACGCAATAAGTCCCATGTCTTGGCATGAGTTCGACAATTGAGTAAGTCTGTTCGCGCACAGATCTCTCTCTGCGCGAGGGTGGCAAATCGCTCTCCTACGATCGAGTGGACGCCATGTGAGTCGCTGCCGTAGTAATACGTTGCTACCCCTTGTGCCCTCTCGTTCAAATACCTATCTTGATGGAGCGAGATAACCAGATCAGCACTTGCAGCATTTGCGATCTCGATACGCTCTGATTCATCTGGGTTCGAGGTGATGGCTCTCGTTAAATACACATTCACCCCAAGAGCAACCAGTCGCCCTTCCAGGCGTTGGCTGAGATCAAATATCGCGGCAGATTCCGAAGGATCAATCACAATAACTTTGCCAGCCAGCGCAGGTCCGCGCTCTGCGCGTATGGCAGCATCGCGTAATTGGATGGGAGCGCCGCCCGAGACGATCTTTTTAAGACGGAGCATTGACATGATTGTCGCAGGACCACAGCGTCCATCCACTTTAATTCCAACAGACTTCTGAAACTCCATTACTGCGCTTTCAGAGTCCTTACCGAAAATTCCATCTACTCTGCCGCAATTGAATCCCATTTCGCTGAGTTGTGATTGCAGCGCTGCGACATCATCCCCACGCATTAAGGGTTGTGTGAAAGTCAGTACTCGATCACCCAACTTCCAACGCGCCTCATCCAGTGCCCGCAGAGTGGTGTCATCAACCACCCCAGAAACTGTGAGACCCCGTGACTGTTGAAACTCTTTAACAGCAGATTGCACTTGAGCATCAAAGATCGAACTTTCACCCTTTAAGAGATTGAGGCGGGTTAGGTAGTTGGTGACCTGTAAGACAAGATCACCCGACCCACCAAGGGTGAGATCGGGTGTCATGAAATTGATTCTACTGGCGGCTTAATCAGCTATTAAATATAAGCTTCGAGATCTTTGAGGAGAGCAGGCTTCGGCTTTGCGCCAACGATGCTCTTCACTACCTGACCACCAACATAGACATTGAGAGTTGGAATTGAGGTGATGCCGTACTTCATTGCGATCGAGGCCTCTTCATCGGTGTTCAGCTTTACAATCTTGATCTTGTCAGCGTGCTCCGTGGCAATCTCTTCCAAGATCGGACCCACAGCGCGGCAAGGGCCACACCACTCTGCCCAAAAATCTACGAGTACTGGTGTGGTGCTGTTGAGGACGACATCTTGGAATGTCGCGGCTGTTACTGGTGTTGTACTGCTCATATCTCTCCCTAGATTATTTTTTGAATTTCGCTATTTTCTTAAAATGCAGAGTACGGATTCTAGTGTCCAGCAAGGAATCTTTCAGCGTCTAACGCTGCCTGACACCCGGAACCAGCAGCCGTGATGGCT
>CAIWWH010000075.1 GCA_903916385.1 uncultured Actinomycetes bacterium | reverse complement strand
GCGGAACAGAGCTTGAATTTATTGTCTTCCAAGATACCTTTGAGCAGGCTTGGGATAAGGGGTACAAGGACCTCACCCCCGCCAACCAATACAATGTCGATTACTCATTAATTGGTACATCGCGGGTAGAGAAGTTACTCCGCGCTATTCGCCTCAACATGGACGGCGCTGGACTGATCGTCGAGTCGGCCAAAGGTGAATGCAACTTCGGACAGCACGAGATCGCCTTTAGATATGAAGAGGCTCTGCGCACCTGCGACAACCATTCGATCTACAAGATGGGTGCCAAAGAGATCGCATCACAACAGGGTTGCTCTCTAACCTTTATGGCTAAGTTCAATGAGCGTGAAGGTAGCTCCTGCCACATCCACCTTTCGTTCCGCGGCAAAGATGATTCGGCAGTACTCGCGGGAGATGCCGGCGACGGACTTTCGGCTTTGGGGCGTAACTACCTCGCGGGTATTCAGGCACACATGCGTGAGCTGACTCTGCTCTTCGCTCCAAACATCAACTCTTACAAGCGCTATCAATACGGCACCTTCGCTCCCACGGCGCTTAAGTGGGGTCGCGATAACCGTACCTGCGCGCTACGCCTCGTCGGTCAGGGGCATTCACTCCGCATCGAGAACCGCGTGCCAGGCGGGGATGCCAATCCTTATCTCGCCGTCGCCGGGATGGTGGCTGCCGGACTCGATGGAATCGAAAATGAGCTCGTTCTTGAGTCCGCTTTTGAGGGCAATGCGTATGCACTGGAAACCTCCCGTGTTCCAACCTCGCTCCATGAGGCCCGCGATCTCTGGGCAAATAGCGAGTGGGTCAAGAAGACCTTCGGTGAAGATGTCCAGAAGCATTACACCCACATGGCCGATACCGAGATTGATGCATTTAGCCGCGCTGTCACCGATTGGGAGCGCTTTCGTAACTTCGAACGCATGTAAGGTAACTATTTATTATGAGCATATATACCGTCATTAACCCTGCCAGCGCGCTTCCAGTTGCTGAGGTAGTCCTCGCAGATTTAGAAGATACCAATCTCGTTATCGAGCGGGCACACAAGGCCTTTGAAAGCTGGCGCAAGGTAAATCCGGGTGATCGCGCTAAGTTACTGCGCAACTTTGCTCGCGTGGTGGATGAACATATCGAAGAACTCGCTGCCCTCGAAGTAATCAACTCAGGTCACACCATCGGAAATGCCCGTTGGGAGGCCGGCAATGTGCGCGATTGCCTCAATTATTACAGCGCGGCTCCAGAGCGCCTCTTCGGCCGTCAGATCCCCGTTCCAAATGGCATCGACATCACCTTTAAGGAACCCCTGGGCGTAATTGGAATCATCGTTCCGTGGAACTTTCCGATGCCAATCGCTGGGTGGGGGTTTGCCCCTGCGCTCGCGGCAGGTAACACCGTAGTTCTCAAACCTGCAGAGCTCACTCCCCTGACCGCGATTCGCCTCGGAGAACTCGCCCTTCTTGCTGGAATTCCTGAAGGTGTCTTCAACGTAATTCCGGGCAAGGGCAGCATCGTCGGTGAACGCTTTGTTACTCACCCACACGTTCGCAAGATTGTCTTCACTGGTTCAACGACCGTGGGTAAAGGGATCATGCGTGGTTGCGCCGACCAGGTGAAACGGTTGACCCTCGAGCTCGGCGGCAAGAGTGCCAACGTCATCTTTGCTGATGCCGATATTGAGAAGGCGGCCGCTAGCGCGCCTGGCGCCGTATTCGATAACGCTGGACAAGATTGCTGTGCACGTTCTCGCATCTTGGTGCAGCGCTCAGTGCTTGATTCCTTTATGGAGAAATTTGAGGTAGCCGTTAAGAAGTTCCGCGTCGAATCTCCCGAACTCGAAACTGCCGAGATGGGTCCCTTGATCTCTGCGACACAACTCGAGCGCGTTCGCGAATATCTTCCGGAAGGAACCAACGTAGCCTTTACTGGCAATAAGCCAGATAGTGCCGGATTCTGGATGGCGCCAACTGTTCTTCTTGCTACTTCTACTCAAGATCGTGCCTATCGCGAAGAGATCTTCGGACCCGTTGTATCGGTGCTTCCTTTCGAAGACGAAGCAGATGCAATTCGCTTAGCCAACGATTCCGAGTACGGCTTATCGGGATCGATCTGGTCGCGCGATATCGGTCGCGCAGTTCGCGTTTCCCGCGCAGTCGAAGCTGGCAATCTTTCGGTCAACTCCAACTCTTCGGTCCGTTACTGGACCCCATTCGGTGGTTATAAGCAATCCGGCCTAGGGCGCGAACTTGGCCCTGACGCACTCGATGCATTCACGGAAACCAAG
>CAIWWH010000074.1 GCA_903916385.1 uncultured Actinomycetes bacterium | reverse complement strand
CCTGCCCCGTAAAGATGTCCATAGAAGGGTTCACCTTTAACGATGAACGAGAATGAATCTTCGACTTTGTATGCGGCCACAAAATTCTGTTCTGACATGTAATACTTCGCGGCATTCTTCCCACTTAGCGCGGCTTCAGCCCAAACTTTTGCTTCTTCCAACTTGTTGGTGACTTCTAACATTTTTAAATTATAGAGTGCTAAAATAAAATTACTCGCGGTTGGTGACAAAAAGGAACTCAAGAAATTGGGTTCCTTTTTTGTTTCCACAACTTTGTCTTTTCAACAAGTTCAGAATTCAGACGAGTACCGATTTCAGCAACGAGTACCTTCGGGGAACCGGGACGTTGTGGTGTAGTGGTCGCATGCGAGGTTTCACCAACCGCGAGGAGTGGGTTCGATTCCCATCAACGTCTCCGGCAGTCTTGGACCGACTCGTTGATTATTGGTGAAGACTCAGCGAGTCGGGCTAAGCACAGATTAAACTCATTAATTGTTGAATTCAGCTGCGACTAACTCTGCGATCTGGGCGGTGTTGAGCGCCGCACCTTTGCGGAGATTATCGCCGCACATGAAGAGATCAAGCGCGTGATCATCGTCGAATGAACGACGAACGCGACCAACCCAAGTTGGATCTGTGTTGACGACATCCGCAGGTGTTGGCCAGATTCCATTTTCTGGATCATCAAGGAGTTCGATGCCGGCAGAGTTCTTCAGAAGGTTCTGTGCACCTTCACGAGTGACCTCTGAATCAAAAACGGCGTGCACAGCGAGTGAGTGAGTGGTGATGACTGGTACTCGAACACAGGTGACTGCCACCTTGAGGTTTGGCAGACCGAGGATCTTGCGAGATTCGAAACGGACCTTGGTCTCCTCTGATGAATACCCGTCGGCCTTCAGCGAACCAGCCCACGGGATGACGTTGAGAGCGAGAGGCGCAGGGAAGGCACCGAAATCCTTGATAACTGTACGCAGATCACCAGGCTGCTCGCCGAGGTGAGTTCCAGCGACCGCAGAGATCTGAGATCGCAGGGTCTCGGGACCTGTGACGCCCATGCCAGAGACAGCCTGGTAGGAAGATACGAAGAGCTCCTTCAGTCCATACTCCTTATGGAGCGCACCCATTGCGACGATCATGGTCATTGTTGTGCAGTTTGGATTGGAGATGATGCCCTTCGGGCGATCCTTAATTGATTCAGGGTTGATCTCCACGACAACGAGAGGCACCTGGTCATCCATGCGGAAGAAGGTGGAGTTATCAACGACGATTGCACCGCGTGATACAGCGATCGGTGCCCATTCGCCGGCGATCTCATCTGGGGTATCGAACATGGCGATATCAATGCCATCAAAAGCTTCGGGTGAGATTGCAACAACCTCAACTTCTTCACCACGGACCATTAACTTCTTGCCCGCACTGCGAGCCGATGCGATAAGACGAATCTCGCCATACACATCTGGGCGCTTGCTCAAAATGTCGAGCATGACGGTACCAACGGCGCCGGTTGCTCCTACTACTGCGAGTGATGGCTTCTTACTCATCGTCCAGTTCCTCCATATACAACTGCCTCGTCGGTGGTATCTAAATCAAAAGCGGTGTGGGCTGCCTTAACGCCGATTTCGAGATCGGAGTCGCGAACGATTACGGAGATACGAATTTCAGATGTAGAGATCATCTCGATATTCAGACCCGCATCTGCTAAACAGGCGAAGAAGGTCGCCGTCACACCTGGATGCGAACGCATACCGGCGCCGACGAGCGAGAGCTTGCCGACCTGGTCGTCATATTGCAGTGAAGCAAAACCGATCTCACCTTGAATATCTTTGAGGAGCGCGGTTGCCTCGGCGCCATCGCTTTTTGGAAGTGTGAAGGAGATATCTGTTAGTCCCGTTGCAGCAGCGGAAACATTTTGGACAATCATGTCGATGTTGATCGCGGCATCGGCGATAGCTTGGAAGATTCGCGCCGCGACACCCGTGCGATCTGGAACTCCGACGATCGTGATCTTTGCCTCGCTCTTATCGTGGGCGATGCCACTAATAATTGCCTGTTCCATATCTTCTGCTCCTTCGGGATGATCTTGCACGATCCACGTGCCTTCTAAATTGGAAAATGATGAGCGAACATGAATCGGAAGATTGAAGCGACGGGCGTACTCAACACAACGAAGATGAAGTACCTTCGCTCCACTGGCAGCTAATTCGAGCATCTCTTCGTACGTTACGGTGTTGAGTTTGCGAGCGGTCGGAACTACCCGAGGATCAGCGGAGTACACACCATCGACGTCGGTATAAATTTCACAGACATCTGCGTCAAGAGCCGCAGCAAGAGCAACAGCTGTTGTATCGGAACCGCCGCGACCAAGAGTTGTTACATCGTTGGTGTCTTGCGAGACCCCCTGGAATCCGGCGACGATCGCAATGTGGCCACCTTCCAGCGCTTCGCGAATTCTTCCAGGCGCTACATCGATGATGCGCGCCTTGCCGTGCGTCGAGTCTGTAATCACTCCAGCTTGCGAGCCCGTGAAGGACATAGCCTCGTGCCCAAGATTTCCGATAGCCATCGCTAACAGCGCCATCGAGATGCGCTCACCTGCAGTCAACAACATGTCGAGCTCGCGACCGTTTGGCATCGGGGTAACCTGGTTGGCTAGATCGATTAACTCATCCGTTGTATCGCCCATCGCCGAGACCACGACGACGACCTGATGGCCCGCCTTTTTGGTAGCGACGATGCGCCCAGCGACGCGCTTTAGGCCCTCGGCATCAGCGACGGAGGAGCCACCATATTTTTGGACAATTAGACCCATGGCAGAACTTTGACATAGGAAGATGAATTTTCTAGGGGTGTCTTACTATGTAAGACACCCAACCGTCCTACATATTGAGATTATTCCTACTCTACCGTCCTTCGCCCCTCGAAAGCTCTCCCGAGGGTCACCTCATCCGCATACTCAAGGTCCCCGCCAACAGGTAGCCCTGAGGCCAATCGGCTGACCTTTATCCCCATCGGCTTGATCTGGCGAATCAGGTACGAAGCGGTGGCCTCGCCCTCGAGATTGGGGTCGGTGGCAATGATCAATTCGAGGATCTCGGTGTCAGATAAGCGAGCCATCAGTTCGCGGATGCGGAGATTTTCGGGACCGATGCCATCAATCGGCGAGATCGCCCCGCCAAGGACGTGGTACTTCCCGCGAAATTCTCGGGTCTTCTCGATCGCCATAACATCTTTACTCTCCTCAACGACACAGATCAGAGAGTTGTCGCGACGTGGATCTCGACAGATTCGACAGAGGTCCTCTTCCGAGATATTTCCACACTCAATACAGAACTTAACGCGCTCCTTTACGGTGCGAAGAACATCAGCCAATCGAGTGACATCTACGCGTTCGGACTGGATGATGTGGAATGCAATGCGTTGTGCGGATTTTGGTCCGATACCTGGCAGACGGCCGAGCTCGTCGATTAAATCTTGGATCGCTCCCTCGTACATCAACGTTCGAATTCCCGAATAACTTGTGCGCCAAGTTCACGTGCTAAAAGTGCGGTGCCAGATAATTGATCGGCATCACTCGCCTCTTCGGTGGTTCGCTCGTATTGCGGAGCATTGATCGACGGGTCAACGACTACTTCAATCTTGCGAACCAAACCAGTGACATCTTGAAAGGCCGCAGCGAGGATCTCGTCACTGCCACTTCTAACAAAGGAGTCGCGAGCGCCAGCATTTACGATAGCGATGGTAATCGCCTTGTCATCTACAGCGAGGACTTGTGCACTTGCAGAGAGAAGCGACCACGTTAAGCGGCGGCGCTTCTTTACATTCTCAATCACATCGGGCCACAAACGGCGCAACGCAGAGATATCTACTGGGCCGACTGGTTGGTTTGTGGAAGGTTCGGGCGCTGCAGCGCGAATTGGCTTCTTGGCTTGGGGAGCCGCAGCCTGCTCAACAACTTCTGCCTTTGTTATAGCGGGGGGAGCAACCGATGAGACAACTTCAACCGGAGGAGCCGAGTGAGTCACGAGGTTAACGCCACGTTCTAAGCGTTCAATACGAGCAATCAAAGCAGCATCATCACCCGTTGGAAGCAAGATTCGCCCGCAGATCAACTCCAAGATCAAGCGGGGCGCAGTTGCACCGCGCATCTCGGTCAAACCTAGCGAGGTGATATCAGCCGCGCGAATGAGGGTTGCGGCACCAATTAAATTGGCTTGGGTGCGCATACGCTCCAGTTGATCTTCGGGAAAATCGCGCAAGACGTGCGATGCGTTCTCTTTAACGGCGCCAACAATCATCAGATCGCGCATCCGCTCCAAGAGATCTTGGGTAAAGCGCCGTGGATCAAATCCGGACTCAATAACTTTGTCGATTGTATTAAAGAGAGTTGTGCTGTCGCGTGCAGCGAGCGCATCAATCGCTTCATCAAGTAGTGCACCATCCGTGAATCCCAGAAGTTGTACTGCGATTTCGTAGGTGACCCCATCACTTCCTGCGCCTGCGAGTAATTGACCGAGTACGGAGAGGGCATCGCGCACTGAGCCACCGCTGGCTCGAACAACGAGAGGGATTACTCCCTTTGCTACTTTGATTCCTTCAAGGTCACAGATCTTCTCCAGATGCGCAGCAAGAATTCCAGGTGGAACCAATCGGAATGGGTAATGGTGAGTACGGGAGCGAATTGTCGAAATTAATTTATCGGGTTCGGTCGTGGCAAAGATAAAGATGACGTGAGGTGGTGGCTCTTCTACAACTTTCAGCAAGGCGTTGGCAGCACCGGGTCCGAGTTGGTGTGCCTCATCAATGATGTAAATCTTGTAGCGGGACTGGACCGGAGCAAAGAATGCTTTATCGCGCAGGTCGCGCGCATCGTCCACAAGTCCGTGGGTCGCTGCGTCGAGCTCCATGACATCGATCGAACCTGGGCCATTTGCCACCAGATCGGTACAGGATTGGCATAGACCGCATGGGGTTGGAGTAGGTCCCTCCAGACAGTTGAGGGAGCGGGCCATGATCCGAGCACTTGAGGTCTTGCCGCAACCGCGAGGGCCACTAAATAGATAGGCGTGATGGATCGCTCCGGATGCCAGGGCGTTCGAGAGAGGGACGGTTACATGCTCCTGCCCAATGACCTCAGCGAAGGTCGAGGGGCGATACTTTCTATATAGAGCGAGAGACACCGTTCTCCTTTTATTAGGGATCCTCCGCGCACCCGCCAGAGCGCACCTACCCTTGCTACCTTCCGGTCCTGGGGGAGTTCAGCACGGTAACGCCGCACGGAGGATCTATGGAGAATCATAGTTTCTAGAGCCGATAGGCTACGACCTGCTGGCCGAGAGGCCTCGCACTGGAGAATTCGCATAGCGGCCGAGTGCGCACGCTTGGAAAGCGTGTAAAGGGCAACCTTTCGAGGGTTCAAATCCCTCATTCTCCGCCAGGCTTTATTACCTTTTCACCCTAAAATACTTCTCTGCGACCGATTTCTTAATCGGCGGCCACTGACAAAGAAGGTAACCGTGCCAAAAGCTTGGACAGATGACGCGCCCCAGCCCATGGTCTTGCAGGATCATGCTCACCTTAGGGATCCACTTTTATACAAGGTGAAGAAGGCGCTACTTGGAAAGCCTCTTAATCGCCACACCCTTTCTCATCAACGGTTAAGTAAGGTCTTCGCTCTCGGGGTTTTGTCATCTGATTGCATCTCCTCGGCCGCATATGGAACCGAGAACATCCTTATCTATCTACTCCCAGCTTTTGGGTTAGCCGGTTACAACGTTTTAATGCCAATGACTCTAGTTGTACTTACCGTGCTGCTTATCGTCACTCTTTCCTACCGCGAAGTTGTGATGGCCTATACGCATACAGGCGGTTCGTACGTAGTAGCAAGAGATAACTTTGGACCCGTAGTCGCACAGGTCGCAGCTGTGGCTCTCATGTTGGATTACATCGTTACCGTGGCAGTACAAGGGGCAGCTGGTACGGCGGCTCTTGCTTCGGCTTTTCCCGCGATCTCTTCCAACAACACACAGAAGATAATCACTCTGTGTGTGATTGGAATCCTCTGTTATGGAAACCTCAAGGGTGTTAAAGAGGCAGGCCGTTTATTTGCCGCACCGACGTATCTATTTATCCTCGCCGTTTCGTCGATTATCGTGGTTGGGGTGTGGCGAGAATTCCACCATACTCTGCATCATGCGGTAATTGGCGCCGGAAACGTTGGCTACGGTCATTCGCAGCAGCTAATCACCTTTGCTTCTATATTTATTTTGCTGAAAGCTTTTGCAAACGGTGGCTCTTCGCTAACTGGTCTTGAGGCGATCTCAAACGGAGTCTCTCTCTTCAAATCACCCGAAGGAAATAACGCACGCCGCACCACCGTCATCATGGCAACGATCTTGGGTTGCATGGTGCTGGGTATCTCATTCTTCGCCAAGGCGACTCACGCGATGCCATACACGAGTGGCACTCCAACCGTCGTATCGCAGATCGCAGAGATTGTCTTTGGCCACGGAACCGCAGGGCACATCTTCTACCTCTTTGTTCAGTTCTCTACGATGTTAATCCTCTACACAGGCGCTAATACGCCATTTAGTGGTTTCCCATTCTTGATGAACTTTGTTGCAGAGGATGGTTTCTTACCGCGCCAACTGACAAAACGCGGCCACCGATTAGTTTTTTCAAATGGCATTATCTTCTTAACTATCACAGCGGCTACATTGATTTTTGTCGTTGGATCCAATGTTTCCAAATTGATTGCTTTCTATGCGATCGGGGTTTTCACTGGATTCACTATGGCAGGTTACGGAATGGCAAAGCGAAACTGGCGTCGCCGTGAAGCGGGTTGGAGAATCCGCTTCTTTATCAACTTCCTCTCTGGAACTGTCTCTTTTGCGGTCGTGGTCATCTTTGCTGTTGTGAAATTTTCGGAGGGTGCTTGGCTGATTGTTCTCATCTTCCCAATTGCAACTATTGGCTTGATTCGACTCAACCGTCAGTACCGCAAAGAGCAAGAGGCGCTGCGAATCGATCAAGTGTCATCTCGTGCGACGAGCATTTCGCGCCATGATGTCACCGTCTTAGTCGATGCAGTTGATATTGCAACTGTTGGAGCAGTTCGCTATGCCAGGTCCCTAAATCCACATGCTTTGGATGCGGTCCACTTCGTGATCGATGACCAGCGCGCCGATCAGATCAAAGAAGCGTGGAAGCATAATCCTGCGCTAGCCGATGTCTCTATTGAGTTCATTGATTGTCCAGATCGTCGTCTCGCAAATGCTGCAGTTGATTACGCAATTCGCATGACGCAATCTGCTGATGTGGAACTCACCTTGCTACTCCCGCGCCGCGCCTATTCGGGACTTCTTGGGCGCATCCTTCACGATCGCACCGCCGAAGCAATCTCCGCTCCAATCTCGCAGTTGCCAAGAGTTGTTGCAACGATCGTTCCATTCGATGTTGAAAAGATTATTTCGGGCCGCCCCATTTATGCGCACGAGGAGCATTCGACAGATGTTGTCGATCCCGTTGATCGTCCGCAAGTCAGACGCTTAGAAGATGAACCGCTTTACTCCGAGGCGGTAAGTCACTACGCCGAAGATATTCATCCGATTGCCGCAGCTCGCTGGCGCCATCGCGCCCATGTAACAGGAAGCGTCACAAGCATTCGAACCGCGCCCGCCAGTGCCTCGCCTCACGTTGACATTGAGATCTGGGATGAGAGCGGAGGAATTACTCTGCAATTCATCGGACGGCGTGAGATAACGGGCTTAGAAGTCGGCTCCACTATCTGCGCCGAAGGTATGGTCGGTGAGACTGATGGAAATCTCGTCATCTTGAATCCTTCTTACGAAATTATTCTCAATCATCCAGAGAGCTAAATTATTGGCGGTGGCGGTGGGATTTGAACCCACGGTTGGTTACCCAACACACGCTTTCGAGACGTGCTCTTTAGGCCACTCAGACACGCCACCAGAGGTGACGATACGCCTTAACGCTTCTCTTTAAAAAATTCGCGCAGTAGATGACTGCAATCTTCTTCCAAAATTCCAGAAAAGACCTCAACTTGGTAGGGGTTGCGGGGATCGCGCAATACATCCCAGACCGAGCCAACAGCTCCAGCCTTCTCATCCCAGGCTCCAAAGACGAGAGTCTTAATTCTGGATTGCGAAATCGCGCCGGCACACATTGCACATGGTTCTAGAGTCACCACCAAGATATGACCGTCTAGGCGCCAATCCCCAGCCGCTATCGCAGCTTCCCGAAGGGCGATGATCTCGGCATGCGCGGTTGGATCGTTATCGATTTCGCGTCGATTCTTCCCACGACCCGTTACGACACCGGCGGGATTGATTACTAGTGCACCAACCGGAACATCATCGGTGGCTAAGGCGGAGGAGGCGAGTTCTAAAGCCGCCCGCATTAAATCTGTGTAATCAGCCATCAATCACGATCGTAAAGCTCATCAAATTGCTCACCAAATCCCAG
Organism: uncultured Actinomycetes bacterium; assembly: GCA_903916385.1. Taxonomy (GTDB): domain Bacteria; phylum Actinomycetota; class Actinomycetes; order Nanopelagicales; family Nanopelagicaceae; genus PALSA-747. The sequence goes on along the minus strand of CAIWWH010000074.1, from coordinate 16,159 downwards.
CCGATGAGCGAGCGCGGTGATCTGCTCTTCTGGATACATCTCGAGATCATCGCTCATCACTTCGAGATCCATCGCGCTGATCCCTAAATCGGAGAGAAGATCAATGTCTCCGCCAGGCTGGGGATCGTCATCATCTTCGGGGAAAGGAAGGTCCAGCGCGTCAATAACATCCGCCGCGATCTCGTACTCGACCGCGTAGGTCACATCACTCAACATCATCTGCATCGCCCCACCTATGCAGGTGGCAACGAGAAAGAATTCTTCATCAATGGCAATCAGAGCTATTGATCCCGCATCGCCCTGTTGGGCCTTAAGTTGGTCCATGATTGAACCGAGTTCGCGGGTGTTAGAGAGCCTCGATGTTCTCCATACCCCATCCTCGCGCCAAGCGATCACGCCGAAGTCATCCACGTTGAACTCCGCATGGTTCGTCATGTCTCCATCGTCCCACCGATTCAGGCACGCGACAAGGTTGAATTACGCGGGTAAAGTCAGGTTTGTGAAAGTTCATGTTGCCGAGCATCCCCTTATTACCCATAAAGTCACCGTTCTTCGGGATGAGGCGACGCCATCCTCGATTTTTCGTGAGCTCATAGGTGAAATCGTCACCCTGCTCGCCTACGAGGCGACTCGAGATGTGAAGACGGTTCCGATTACCGTGAAGACTCCCGTAGCAATGGCAAATGGCGCGGTCCTTGCTAAGCCCGACGCAGTGGTAATCCCAATCTTGCGCGCGGGTTTAGGCATGCTTGAAGGAATGGTCCGACTTATGCCATCGGTGCAGGTCGGTTTTCTTGGAATGGTGCGCGATGAGCACACTCTGCAGGCGAAGACATATGCCAATCGTTTGCCACAAGATCTACATAACCACGAATGCTTCGTGTTGGATCCGATGCTGGCAACGGGCGGAACATTGATCTCTGCCATTCACTATTTAATTGATCTCGGTGCGACAGATATCACCATGATCTGCATCCTCTCCTCCCCTGAGGGAGTTGCAGCACTTGAAAAAGAGTTTGCAAGTACTAGCGCAAACCTCACCCTGGTCACCGCAGCCTTGGATGAGAAGTTAAATGAGAAGGGCTACATCGTTCCTGGCCTCGGCGACGCCGGAGACCGACTCTATGGTGTTGTGTAATGGCGTCGACTAGTCCCGGGTATGCAATCACCATCCGCGTGGATGGTCCGCCCTCTGCACAACCGGTCGCTGAGATCACGGCAGCAATCACCGCCGCGGGCGCATCAATCACGGCCCTTGACGTTGTTGAATCTAATATCGATCGAGTAACCATCGACGTTTCGTGCGACGCACACGACAGCGATCACGCCGAGAGAATCACTGCGGCGATCTCGCAAAATCCTCAACTAACCGTGCGCAAGGTAAGTGACCGTACATTTCTATTGCACCTCGGTGGAAAGATTGAAGTCACTTCTAAGGTTCCATTGAAGACGCGCGATGATCTTTCACGCGCTTACACCCCTGGGGTCGCGCGTATATCGCAAGCAATTGCCGCAGATCCTTCCGATGCTCGTCGCTTAACAATCAAACGCAACACTGTCGCGGTGGTGACCGATGGCTCTGCAGTTTTGGGCCTCGGAAATATCGGACCTGCAGCTGCTCTACCTGTGATGGAGGGAAAGGCCGCGCTCTTCAAGCGCTTTGCCGATGTTGATGCCTGGCCAGTCTGCCTTGATACCCAAGATGTTGATGAGATTGTTCGAACCGTTCAGATCATCGCCCCGGTCTACGGTGGAATTAACCTGGAGGATATTTCAGCACCCCGCTGCTTTGAGGTTGAACGACGCCTCCGTGAACTACTAGATATCCCTGTCTTTCACGATGATCAGCATGGAACCGCCATCGTGGTTCTAGCTGCCATAACCAACGCACTTAAGTTTGTTAAGAAGAACTTAGCCGATTGCAAGATTGTGATGAGCGGCGCGGGAGCTGCAGGTACTGCCGTTGCTAGGTTGCTCGTCGCGAGCGGAGCAAAGCACATAATTGGTTTTGATAAAGATGGACTGGTTCACGAGAACAACCCCGACGACGATGTGATGCGCAAATGGTTCGTCGATAACTGCAACCCAGGAGCCTTTCGCGGCTCGCTTTCAGATGCGATGGTGGGAGCCGATATCTTTATCGGCGTCAGCGCTCCGAACGTTCTTACTGAAGCGGATGTCGCAGCAATGGCCGCCGGTTCTATCGTCTTTGCTCTGGCTAATCCAGAGCCCGAGATAGATCCTGTGATCGCTCGCAAATATGCAGCCGTGGTTGCCACAGGCCGAAGTGATCATCCCAACCAGATAAATAACGTACTGGCCTTCCCGGGAATCTTCCGTGGCTTGCTAGATGGTCGCATTCACAAGATCACCGACAAGATGTTGGTGGCGGCAGCAAACGCAATTTCGGAGTGCGTCAGCGCCGATCAGCTCAATGCAAACTTTATTGTCCCCAGCGTCTTCGATCCACGCGTCGTTCCGGCCGTAGCTGCCGCGGTGCGCGCCTCAGCAAATTAGTTCCGCTAAACATAGAGAAGGAGTTGTAATGAGAAGTTTCCCAGAAGGTTTTTTATGGGGCGCCGCTACTGCCGCGTACCAAGTTGAAGGAGCTGCGCAAGAAGATGGCCGCGGAGCATCCATTTGGGATACCTTCTCGCATACTCCGGGAAAGACGGACAATGGAGATAGCGGAGATGTTGCTTGCGATATGTATCACCGTTACCCATCCGATATCGCCTTGATGCAGGGATTGGGTCTCAAGGGGTATCGACTCTCCATCTCGTGGTCGCGTTTATTTCCAAATGGCGATGACGTTCGAGAGGAGCGCGGCTTCGCTTTCTATGACGACCTCATTAACAAACTGTTGGCGCAGGGAATCACTCCTTACATCACGCTCTACCACTGGGATTTACCACAAGCACTTGAAGATAAAGGTGGCTGGCAGAGTCGAGAGACGATCGCAGCATTCGGTCGTTATGCCGCTGCTGTTGCCGAGCACTTTGGCGATCGCGTCAAACACTTTGCCCCAATCAATGAGCCCTGGTGCGTTGCCTGGCTCGGTCACGGATTGGGAGTGCACGCCCCAGGTATCTCTGATCGCGCTATTGCTTTCAAGGTTGCTCACCACACCGTCCTTGCGCATGCCACCGCTGTCAATGCAATGCGTGCAGTCCGTAGCGATTTGAAGATTGGTCCGGTTCTCAATCAAGCAAATTACCCGGCCGATGATCCAAGCGATCCTGTGCAATCTCACGCCTCTGCGATACTCGATGCCGTGCAAAATCGGTGGTGGATGGATGCAATTTTTTATGGCAAGTATCCACAAATTTTGATCGATGAGTATGGTTCTGAGTTTCTTGATGCGATCTTGCCGGGAGATATGGAACTTGCCCAAACTAAGAATGATTGGTTAGGAATAAATTATTACTTCGATACTCGCGTTGGTCCAAGCGATGCTGCCAACCCGATCCAATTTGATAATTCTGCTCTTCTAGGGCTCGCAATAGATTCCACTCCGCGCGGGCCGCTCACTGATATGGGTTGGCCAATCACCCCAGAGGGCCTAACCCAGATGTTGGTGCGTTGGCATCAAGAGTTTGGCGATCGATTGCCGCAGATTTTTATCACCGAAAACGGCGTCGCCTACCCAGATGGACCAGACGCGAATGGAGATATCCAAGATCAACGTCGCATCTCATTTCTTGAGCAGCACCTCAATGCCATTCTCAATGCCATCGCTCAGGGGGTAGATATGGGGGGATATTTTCAATGGTCCTTGATGGACAATTTTGAGTGGTCGCTCGGATATCAGAAACGCTTTGGAATCATCCACGTAGATTACGAGTCTCAGAAACGCACCTTAAAAGAGTCAGCTCACTGGTACTCGCGAGTTATAGAACGCAATGGCTTGTAGGGACATTCGTTACCAAATTGTTATTAATTTTTCACCCCTTTTGAGCCTTCAAAGAGGCTCTGCGCTACGCCATTAGGGGTGGTGCGTCTTACACTTAACCCACACCGCGGGAATCAATCTTCATGGGGAGGTTGGACCGCGATATACCCCTTAAGGAATATATATGTCGATCAGCAAAAAAGGTTTGCTCGCTGGCGTAGCCACAGCAACCGTTGCGCTTGTTGCAACATTTGTAGCTCCTGCAGCGTATGCAGGAACTTCATCTGCTGCTTGTGCCAACGTTGGCTCAGGTTATGCAGTTCAAAAGGGCAAGACAGTCGAGGTCTTCACCTCAGTCGTTGGCGATGAACTTACTCGCTACGCTGCAGCATCTGCTGACTTCACCGCTTGCACAGGAATCAAGATCAACTGGAACGGCAGCGATCAATTCGAAGCTCAACTCCCAGTTCGCGTAGCTGGTGGCACCGCCCCAGATCTCGCATTGGTTCCACAACCAGGTCTCATCGCACAGATGGTAGCCACAGGTAAGGCTGTTCCAGCTCCAAACGCTGTTAAGAACAACATCAACCGCTACTGGTCAAAGAGCTGGCGTGGACTAGGTTCCGTTAACGGCACCTTCTACGCAGCACCTAACTCAGCTAACTTGAAGTCTTTGGTTTGGTACTCACCAAAGCAATTCGCTAAGTATGGTTACACAGTTCCAACAACCTGGACAGCAATGATGGCTCAATCAGACAAGATGGCTGCAGCTGGTCAAACAGCATGGTGCGGTGGTATCGGTTCTGGTGGAGCTACCGGATGGCCTGCAACTGACTGGCTCGAAGAGGTCGTTGTTCGTGAAGCTGGTGCAACCGTTTACAACAACTGGATCAACCACACAGTGAAGTTCTCAGATGCTCCAATCATCCACGCTATGAACACAGTCTGGAACTGGATGGGTAACTCCAAGTATGTTGGCAAGGTTTCAACCATTGCTACAACTTCATTCCAAGATGCTGTCACAGGAATTCCTTCCGGCAAGTGCATGCAGCTACAACAGGCTTCATTCATTGCAGCTTCACTGCCTGCGGGCTCTGTAGTTTCACCAACTGGTGATGCTTGGGTTTACTACCTCCCAGGAATCAACCCAGCTGTAACAACACCTGTTGAGGGTGGCGGAGAGTTCTACCTCGCCTTTAACTCAAACAAGGCAACAGTTGAAGTTCAGACCTACCTCTCAACACCACAATGGGCTGTTAGCCGCATCAAGGCTGCTGGTTCAAACGGTGGTTGGTTGAGCGCTAACAGTGGCGTACCTTCCTCGACATACTCCAACCCATTGGATGCTTTGTCAGCTAAGTACCTCTCTGACCCATCTTCTACCTTCGTCTTCGATGCATCTGACGCAATGCCAGCTGCAATCGGAAACGGTGCAGAATGGACCGGATTCACCGATTGGTTTGCTAACGGCACACCTGTCAAGACAGTGGCTGCAAAGATTGACGCAGCTTGGCCATCAGCAAGTAACTAATCAATTAGTTAACTAGCTAGTTTGTGCAGGTAATGGCGGGGGCCACTTGGTCCCCGCCATTACTATTTCCCCTAAGGCAAGTTAGCCTTACACCCTGATCTACTAGTTCTAGTGATGAAAGAGAGCCTATGTCTAACTTCTGGAGCGATAACCTTCCCAAGCTCGGACAGATGGTTGCAGCGATCGCGATTTTTCTCGCTGTCCTTGCGGTAATTTTCTTTATAGCGGGCAAAGCTAACGGCAAGAAGCAACGCCCGATCGCAATCCTTGTCTTTTTGGGACCCGCACTTCTCTTGGTCGTTATTGGTTTACTGGGACCTGCAATTCGAACCTTGATTCTCAGCTTCAAGGGCTCTGCCTCCCATCACTGGGTTGGGTTTAGCAACTACCACTGGCTCTTCACGGATCCTAGCGAGCGCATCGTCCTTCGTAATACAGTCTTCTGGATTCTCTTCACCCCGATCATCACAACGGGGCTGGGCTTATTGCTCGCCGTACTTCTCGACCGAATGCGTCGCGAGTCTGTTGCTAAATCCTTAATTTTTATGCCGATGGCGATCTCTTTCGTTGGCGCCTCTATAGTCTGGGAGTTTGTCTACAAGTATGCGAACACGAATCAACCCCAGGTTGGTTTGATGTCATCTATTGCCAAGCACTTAGGTTTTGAACCCCCTAACTGGCTTCTGACTCAGCCGCTCAATACCTTCTTGTTGATGGTCGTATTTGTCTGGTCACAAACGGGATTCGCAATGGTGATTCTCTCGGCCGCCATTAAGGCGGTCCCAGCAGATGTTATGGAGGCATCCGCTCTCGATGGCGCGCACGGTTGGAAGTTGTTCCGCGGCGTGACTTTCCCAATGGTGCGCTCAACATTCATTGTCGTGCTCGCAACCATGGTTGTTTCGACTCTCAAACTCTTCGATATTGTCCGTGCGTCAACCGGTGGAAACTTCGGTACCTCAGTGCTCGCCAACGAGATGTACTCCGAAACCTTCATTCGTTATGACGCGGGAAGAGGGGCGGCGATGGCGATCGTTCTATTCCTGCTCGTAATTCCAGTCTTGGTTTATAACATCACCAATCTACGTCGGGAGCGTGCCATCTCATGAGCATTTTGAATCGCAGTAAGGCACCAAAGATTGCGGAGCAGAATGCCGGCCGTAAACTATTTGGAAGTCGTGGCGCAACCATCACCGTTTGGATCATGGCTGTTATCTGGACCATCCCAACCTTTGGGTTATTCGCGACCTCCTTTAGACCTAAGGCAGATATATCCTCCACGGGATGGTGGAATCTCTTTCTACATCCACATTTAACATTCGCTAACTACTCTGCGATCTTCAGCACCAGCACAGTGAGTGGAATTCCCAACGGAATCTGGCCATATATCGTCAACTCATTTGTCATCACCATTCCTGCCGTTATTTTCCCCATCACGATCGCAACCATGGCTGCGTACTGCCTGGCATGGGTCAAGTTCCGCGGCAGCGACATAATTTTTTACGGGATCTTTGCCCTGCAGATTGTTCCAATCCAGTTAACGCTCGTTCCACTGCTAAACCTCTTCCGCTCAGGAGCTGATAGCGGAGCACACATTGGCTCATTGACACTTATTCCTGGATTAAATATTGCTGGAAAGTTTGCTGGTATCTGGGTTCCGCATACCATGTTCGCGCTACCCCTTGCGATCTATCTGCTCCACAACTTCATCGCGTCCCTGCCACGTGATTTAATGGAAGCTGCCAATGTAGACGGCGCCAGTCACTTCACCGTCTTTCGCCGGATTGTTCTTCCACTTTCAATTCCAGCTATCGCGGCCTTCACCATCTTCCAGTTCTTGTGGGTGTGGAATGATCTGCTTGTTGCGCTGACATTTACCGGCGGCACCGAAGGTATCGATCCGCTCAACAACAAACTTGCAGGACTAGCTGGTACATGGGGAAGTCACTGGGAGCTGCTTACCTCCAGCGCCTTTATCCAGATCTTGGTACCACTTGCCGTCTTCTTCTCGCTACAGCGCTACTTCGTCCGTGGCTTGTTAGCTGGTTCCGTTAAGTAATTAGCGTTGCAACCAGGTGGTTGTGTTGGCTGCAATAGCCAATTGACCACCCTGGAGTGAGCTGCCTGCAGCGGACTCTAAAAGGATAGAACTTCCCGAGACAGCGACAGTGATTTGGTTATCTGTCGTGTTGACCACAACTTCTAGCCCAGGTTCACGAGTGAAGTGCATGATCCCCGCGGGAGCCTCAATCCAAGTTGGAACTCCTTCGCCCCCTAAAGCAGGATGCGAGTGACGGAGCGTGAGGCTCTTCTTGTAGAGCGACCAACTGCTATCTGGATCGGCAGCCTCAACATCCATCGAGTACTGCGCCCAATCTGTTGGCTGTGGCAACCATGGAGTTCCGGTGCCGTAGCCATAATTTGGAAGTTTGGAGTCCCACGGAATTGGAACTCGGCACTCATCGCGACCCTTATCGGTGCCTCCGCTACGGATAAATGCTGGATCTTGGCGCGCGTTGTCGGGAAGGTCAGCGCTCGGGAGTCCCAACTCTTCACCCTGATAGATGTAGATACCACCGGGAAGTGCGTGGATCAACATCGCCAGCGCACGCGCCTTGCGCGCACCGCCAATGCGGGTCACGACGCGAGGGGTGTCATGATTGTTGAGGACCCATGTGGCAGGAGCCTTTACGTCGACAAGTTCCGCCAAAGTTCTTTCGATGCTGGCGCGCATCGTTGCGGCATCCCAACCGAGCATCATAAAGTTGAAATTGAAGACCTGATGGAGTTCTCCCTCGCGCACGTAGCGTGCGGCTCGGCTGGATGGATAAACGAAGGCTTCCGCCACTGTCATACGATCGCCAGGGTACTCATTGAGAATGCTGCGCCACTTGCGATAGACCTCGTGGACGCCTTCGCGATCAAAGAAGGGAACATCGCTCAAAAGTCCGGCGCGTTCCTCTTCACTGATATCGAGAAAATCTAAACGAAGGGCATCGATCAAACGCTCTGGATCACGGTGATCAACGAGCAGGTTCTCTTTGACCGCGCCATGAGCTACATCGATACGAAATCCATCGACCCCTAGATCGAGCCAGAAGCGCAAGGTCTTTTCAAAGTCTGCGGCGACATCTGGGTTATTCCAGTTGAGATCGGGCTGACTGGAATCAAAGAGGTGGAGATACCACTGTCCATCTGGAGTCCGGGTCCATGCTGGTCCACGGAAGATAGAGATCCAATTGTTTGGTGGGATCTCACCATTCTCACCGCGACCATCATAGAAATGAAAGCGCGAACGAGCTACTGATCCTTTAGGTGAATTGAGTGCCTCTTGAAACCAGATGTGATCGGAAGAGAAGTGGTTAGGAACGATATCGGCAATGAATTTGATGCCATGGGAGTGTGCCGCTTCTATGAGCTCCTTCGCGTCAGCGAGTGTTCCAAAGCGGGGATCTACATCGCGAGGATCTGCTACATCGTATCCCCCATCTTTATTGGGGGATTTATAGAAAGGACTGAGCCAAATTGCATCGATCCCAAGATCGGCTAGATACGGCAGTCCAGCGATTACGCCTTGTAGATCGCCTTCACCATCTCCATTGCTATCGCGAAAGGAACGCGGATACACCTGATAAATAGCGGCATCTCGCCACCACGCAGAAGAGCTCATGCCGCAATCTTATCTACCTAACCCCCTTACCTATCTAGAGCGATGGAATAAGATCTCCGCATGACCTTTGTGAAGCGCACTGAACTTAAAATGTTTGATGGGCGTCAAATTTTTTACTACGACCGTGAGCCTGTGGAACGTAGCGCCGTTGACACTCGTCCAGTAGAGCCGCGCCCACTTCCTGGGGAGATGCGTCAGGATCCACTGACTGGTGAGTGGATCGCCATGGCGGCCCACCGCCAAGGTCGCGCCTTTCTGCCACCCAAAGAGTTCTGTCCGCTCTGCCCAACAAAGACTGACTTCGGGACAGAGATCGCGGACTCCACCTTTGAGGTAGTTGTCTTTGAGAATCGCTCACCTTCCTTCTCTGCACCTTCATCCGAATTGCCCGCAGAAGTTATTCAGGCATCTGGTCGTTGCGAGGTAGTGGTCTTCTCAGATCAACATGAGGGAAGTTTTGGAAGTCTGGAATTGGCGCAGATGCGCACTGTGATGGCAGCCTGGATTGATCGAACCCGCGAAATTTCAACGCTCCCTTACGTAGAGCAGGTCTTCGCCTTCGAGAATCGCGGTGAAGAAGTCGGAGTCACTCTCAATCATCCGCATGGTCAGATCTACTCTTATCCTTTTATCACTCCACGCACCTCAAAGATGTTGCAAGTAGCACAGGACCATTACGACTCCACGGGAGTTCCTTTGATCTCCAGCATCATTGCGCGCGAGATAAAGGATCAGGTGCGGATCATTGCGCAAAATGAGCATTGGATTGCATACGTTCCCTTTGCCGCGCGCTACCCTTTTGAGATCCACGTAGCACCAAAGGTATTTTTGGCGGATCTCGCTGGATTAAGTGATGAAGTCGCAGATGCATTCCCCGAAATTGCAAAAGAGGTTCTGCTCCGCCTTGATGGGGTCTTTGGAATTCAAATGGCCTACATCGCTGCCTGGCATCAAGCTCCGGTACGCGTGGGGCGCGACGTTCTTGGTTTGCACTGGCAGATCACTAGTATTCGCCGGGCACCCGGAAAGTTAAAGTATTTGGCAGGTTCCGAGTCCGCAATGGGGGCATTCATTATGGATGTAAAGCCAGAACAATCGGCACAGCAATTACGAGACGTTCAACTCTAACCAAGTCATCTCGAGCTCTTCGTATTCACGCTCTAAGCTCTCCTGCTCCGCATGCAGAGCACTTAATTTTGTGTGATCCGTTGTAACCGCCGCAAGTTCAACAGCAATCTCCGCGATCCGAGCTTGGCGGCGCTCCATCTGCTTCTCCAGACGCGCTAACTCTTTCTTCAAAGCCTTCTGTTCAAGGATGCTCGACTCTTTCTTCTCGCTGATCGCTTTACTTACGGCGGCGCTACCATTCCTGCGCAGCTGCAGATACTCATCAATACCACGTGGTAGGTCGCGCAGCGCCTTATCACCTACAAGTCCAACGAATGTATCGCAGACTCGCTCCAAGAAGTAGCGATCATGCGAGATCACGAGCAGCGTTCCACCGAAGGAATCCAATAAATCTTCTAGAGCGGTCAGGGTCTCTACGTCAAAGTCATTGGTCGGTTCATCTAAGAGCAGGACATTGGGGCTATCCATTAGAAGCCGTGTCAATTGCAATCTGCGACGCTCTCCTCCCGAGAGATCGCCGACCGGTGTCCACTGTTGATCCTTGTTGAAACCTAAGCGCTCACAGAGTTGACTAGCAGAGAGCTCTTTGCCGTTGCCCAGTTGCACGCGGTTTGCGACTTTCTCTACCGCTTCAAGAACGCGCCATGTTGGATCGAGTTCTTCTAGATGTTGCGAGAGGTACGCCGCCTTGACGGTGACACCTGTTATCAATTTGCCGGCAGCAATTTTTCCTTCGCCACCAAGTACGCGCATCAAAGTTGTTTTACCTGCGCCGTTCACTCCAACGATTCCAATGCGATCGCCTGGTCCGATATTCCAGTAGACCTCGTCGAGAAGTTCAAGTTCCCCAGCCTTTATAGATGCCTGATGGAGTTCGTAAACAGTGTTGCCCAGACGGTTCGCTGCGAAATTTAGGAGTTCTGCTTCATTACGAGGAGGCGGCTCGTTAGCAATCAAAGTATTGGCGGCATCTATTCTAAATTTAGGTTTTGAGGTCCGCGCAGGAGCTCCGCGTCGCAACCACGCTAACTCCTTACGGATCAACATATTGCGCTTGCTATCTTCTACCGAACTCTGGCGCGAGCGCTCTGCCTTGGAAAGTACAAAGGCTGAGTACCCACCTTCGTACTCAAGAACTTGGCCTCCAACGACCTCCCAGATCTGATCTGAGATCTCGTCCAAAAACCAGCGATCATGGGTGATGACCACAACTGATAAACCAGTGCGCGACTTCAGGTGCGCTGCCAGCCAGGCAACTCCTTCAACATCTAAGTGGTTGGTTGGCTCATCAAGCAGGATCAAATCCAGATCATCCACGAGTAACTTTGCCAGATTGACCCGGCGGCGCTCTCCTCCCGAGAGTGAATGAAATTTACGATCCAGGAGGTCATCGCTATGGCCACCGAAGAGCCCCTGTAATACTTCACGGATCCGGCTGTTGCTTGCCCACTCGTGAATGGGAAGATCACCGAGGACCACTTCGCGAACGGTCGAGCCGGGGAGGGCGTTATCCGCCTGACTTAATATCCCAATCTGGACCGCATTAGATTTGGCGACTCGGCCTTCATCGGGTGCGAGCGTTCCTGCCATGATTTTGAGAAGAGTGCTCTTGCCATCACCGTTGCGGCCAACAATGCCAATCCGCTCGCCCTGTGCGACGCCGAGAGAGACGCCGTCCAGGAGCGGGCGGATATCGAAGGCTTTAGAGACGGACTCTAGGTTAAGTAAATTCACTGCCTACAGTCTGTCATGAATTATCTGCCTTAAGAATTTGAAGGCGCAGAGCCCAGTGTCACTGTAAACACCTTGCTCCCACCCGTTGGCGAGGTAGCGGTAATTGAGACAGTGCTGCCTGGAGAGTACGACCGGATACGAACGATCGCGGTCTCGGCGTCGGGGATTCTGATTCCACCAATATTGGTGATGATCGAGCCCACGGCCAATCCAGCCTTCTCAGCTGCTCCACCTGCGACGAGTTGTGCAATCTTGGCACCTACACCTGTGTAGTTCTGGTCGAAGTAGACCCCAAGAACTGGACGCGTCGAGATATGGGTCGGGGTGTTGATGATCTCGTTAATGGTGCGCTGCGCTTCGTTGATAGGAATAGAGAAGCCCAAACCGATGGAACCCGAAGCGGAGCTGGTAGATGCATTGGATGCGATGGCGCTATTAATTCCTATCATTCGACCCTGTGAGTCGGTCAGCGGACCTCCAGAGTTTCCGGGATTAATCGCAGCGTCGGTCTGAATCGCATCTACATATGACTGTGTCGTTGAGTTACTGCTCTGCGTCGTAACTGGACGGTTGAGAGCTGAAACAATTCCTGCGGTCACCGTTCCGTCAAGACCCAGTGGTGAACCAAATGCAATAACAGGATCGCCGATCGAGATTGTTGAGGAATCTCCGAGTGCGATGACTGGAAGGTTCGGCGAATCAACATGCAGTACCGCAAGATCATATGAGATGTCGCGACCTACGAGGGTAGCTGGGACCTTTGTTCCATCGTTGAGATCTACCGACAAGGTGTATGGATTGCCGGCCACTGTGATCGCATCAATCACGTGATTATTGGTAACGATGTATGAACCTGTTGCGTCGGACTTAATGATCGATCCCGAACCCGTGTCTCCATTTCCACTCGAATCTAGGACATCTACGGTGACTACGGATGGAGAAACCTTTGCAACCACATTCTTCAAAGATCCGGTGCCGACATTGACCGCGGTGCGGCCCGCCACACAGGTGCCGCTGCTCGACGCGAAAAGAGCGCCGGTTCGATTATCTGCACAGGCCGTTACGACACTTGATGTCGTAAGGCTATTTGCAGCAGTTGCCACCCCACCAATAGCAGTGGCGCCGGCGATGAAGCCGATGGCTAATTTAGAGATCGTGCTCAGTCCATTAATCCTCTGGAAGATTGACATGAAAACCCCTTCGTAGCGAAAATTCTTGGCTCATTGAATCCCTCTTAGTCTAAAGAATCCGTAGCGGAACCTAAGAGTTCTCTGAGAGCATTACAGGATTTGGCTCTAGCTCCATCCTCCACACAGCGGGTGTAGCGAGTAGAACAAGGATGACGACGAGGGTAACCGCGGCAAAGATCAAGATTGTGTGACCTATGCCTAAGAGAGAGGCCAAGGGAGCGGCGATAGCTAGTCCGACAGGGCGAAGGAGCATCGTGCCCATCCCATCAAAGGCAGAGGCACGCGAAAGCGCCTCACGCGGGATCGTGCGCTGAAATGCCGTTCCCCAGAGCGAGCCCCAGAGATCGAGGGTGATACCCCATAGAAAAGCGGCCGCACAGATCACGGCGAGCGGTTCGGGACGGGAGAGCGCCGCCAGATAGAGAGTTAAGGTCAGAGATATTGAAGTCAGAAAGCGCATCTGATAGCGGATCCTAATCCGAATAGCCAGAAGTGATCCAATTACATATCCAATAGATTCACAGGTGATCACGATCGCCCAGGATTTCGCGCCATGGAAATGTTTAAGCGAGATCACCGGTCCGAGAACATCTTGTGCGCCTGCCCAGACCATCACGATGAAGGAGAAGCCTGCAACTGTGATGACTATCCAAGGGTAGGAGGAGAAGACCCGCCATCCTTCACGCAGATCAGTACGAATCGAGGCACCGGTATCTATGCGCGCCGGAGTTAAGTGGCGAAAACTGATTACCAGGGCTCCTGAGATGATAAAGGTAAGAGCATCAATGAAGAGAGCAAGAGTGCTGCCAAATGCGCTCACGAGGTATCCCCCGACCGCAGTTCCTGTGATCAGCGCGAAGTTAGAGAGAAATTGATTGATGGCATTTCCTTCTTGTAACTGCTCTTCAGGAAGTAGAGCGGGTAGCGCACCCGAGAAGGCTGGCCAGAAAATTCCCCACATTAACCCGAAACCGATATTGGAAAAGAGCAGCGCTGCAATTGGTACATGGCCGAGATGGAAGTAGTACACCTGGACCATGAGTACGACTCCCGCAACTAAATCAGCCAAAGCCAGCATCTTTATACGACCGTACTTATCAGCGATCACACCACCAAATGGAAGCATGCAGAGCATCGCTACCGTTAAAGATCCCAGTACAAATCCCAACTCCTTCGCGCTGCCATGTGGCAAGTGCAAGATTCCAAAAGCGAGCGCAATTGGACCCATCCCATTTCCAAAATTGGAGACGAAGCGCGCGAGATAGAACCTCTTGATGTAACGGTGACTAAGGGTTCTTCGAACTGTCATTTAAAATTCTTTTTTTCAATCTCTTTCAGCACTTGATGGATCTCAGCAGCGATTGCCTTCAAATCTTTTATCTCTTGTTGATTGAGAGCACGAGCCTCTTTGGCCAATTCAAATTCACCAAGCGACGCGGTATGGGTCTCGGTGATCTTCTGCTCAACTGACGCCGAGGCTACATTCTGGCCGACCATGATGATCGAGAGAAGTACCAATTGAAGGAATGTCTGCGCCACCCATGCGACGATAGTTATGAGATCCCCCGTTTTAATTGCTGCGGGGAGTGAGATGAGGGCGATGGCTGCAAATGCATACGCACACCACATCGTGGCAACACCAGAGGTAATTTTTGCAGCGAAGTTCTGATTGAAGGCGTTGACTCTATTCATCATGCTAAAAGTTTAATGAAGTTGAACAACTTCCCCCTGCACATATTTGTGAGTCGTCTGCCCTCTTAATACGTGAACTCCACCGACTCCCCGCACGCTAAACGTAAGGTTCTCGTAGCCGGTCGATGGATCAAGACCGGCGACAACTGCCGTCATCTCATCAACTCCAATAACGCAAACGCCCTCGGGGGCGCGCACCATCAACTTCGCAGCGCTATCTGGGATCCATCCAAAGAACTTGTTGTAGTGAGGGATAGTTCGAATGGTTGGCAATATATTGAGCCCCGGCGTTCCAACTGCACTCTGCTTGCGAAAGTTCGGAATATCTCCTGAGAGCGCCATTGCTCCAGCGCTACAGCCTGCAAGAGAGCTGCCTTCTCTCCAGTTGCGCTCAATTGCCTCCCAAACCGGGGTATTTATCAACTCGGTGGCGAGGTAAGAAGGATCTCCTCCAGATATGTAGATGAGGCCGGCGCCGTCAATAAGTGCGGCGAGATCCTCTCTCATGGCATCGCTGCGCGAGAAGACAGGAAGGTGGATCTGAGTGGTATTCAACCGCTCCGCTTGAGCCGCACCCAGCTCTTCCCAGTATCGCTTGCGGTCAATGCTCTCGCGGCCTGCAGCGAGCGGAAGCTGCACATAATGGTTCTTCAATCCACGCTCTATACCGCTTCTCAGCAACTCGCCCTCGAGCTCTGCCATACCAGGCAGATACTCTCCGGAGCCCACCAGGGCTAGAGCGCCAACGTGATTCATACCAACACTCTAGTCGGTAAGATTCGCGCCATGCATCTGAGGAAAGTAACTGCGGCCATCTCGATCGCAATCACTCTCCTCAGTTTCTCCTTCTACCTCTTTGATAAGACGGCGGGGGGCGCCATCCCACGCTCCAACGTTCTTAATGGCACCAAGCAATCCAACGGTGGCGATACCAACATCCTTCTTCTTGGCCTAGATTCGCGCCGCGATAACAACGGTAACAATCTGCCGCGCAAGCTCCTGGATTTGATGCACGTTGGCTCTAGTTCAGCGGTGGGTGGTTACAACACCAACACCATGATCCTCATTCATATCCCCGCTGGCGGAAAGAACGCGGTAGCGATCTCGATCCCGCGCGATGACTATGTCGCAGTCGCCGGGTGGGGGATGCAGAAGATAAAAGAGGCTTACGGGTTAGCGAAGTACAACTCCGAGAACGCGCTTATCAAACAGGGTGTACAAAATCCGCTTCGCGAGCAGAAGAGTCGTGATGCTGGTCGGGCCGCGACGATCTCGACGATCACCAATTTGCTGGGCGTTCCGATCGATCACTTTGCCGAAGT
>CAIWWH010000073.1 GCA_903916385.1 uncultured Actinomycetes bacterium | reverse complement strand
GGTAATACAGACGCTCTGCTCGAGCAGCCAGCGCGGTACCTCAATATCTCCGCGCTGCGCAATTGGTCGCATATCAAGACTTATGCCTTTTGCTAACAGTGCAGCGCGTGGGGGCTCTTCATGCGATAGCCAGCGCACCTTGCCTCTTGCACGTTCGACTAACTCCGCGACGCTCTCCTCTTTGCTACTGCTGAATTCGACGGCAGCGCCGGTCAAATCCGAGATGAATTTCGCGTAGCCGGTTTCATCGCGCGCGGTTTCACTATCGAAGCGGACGATGATCGGTGCAAGCGGACGACGGTAGCGGTGGTAGTTCCGCTCCACGGCTAGACCTGTGTGGTCGATTGCTTGAGAGCCGACCTCTTTCCACCACTTCGTTGCACTGCGCTTGCCCAGATCCAAATGTTGAATTGGAGCCCAGTTGCGCAAGGTATTCACATAATGTCTGCCGCCCGCCTTAGCTGTTGCGCCAACACTGCTGCGCTTCCATCCGCCGAACGGTTGGCGATTAACAATCGCTCCCGTGATTCCTCGGTTAATGTATAGATTGCCCGCTTCGACATGTTCCATCCAATAATCAAGTTCGACTGGATCCAGAGAATGTATTCCGGCGGTGAGACCAAAGTCTGTTGCATTCTGCCATTGCACCGCGGTCTTCAAATTTGGCGCAACCATGAGCGCTAGCACCGGCCCAAACCACTCATTGCGATGGCTCCATGAGCCAGGTTTAACTCCCACTTTGATTCCGGGGCGCCATAAGTGTCCAGAGTGATCGAGTTGCTCTGGCTCAACCAGCCAACTCTCCCCTTCATCGAGGTGATGCAGAGCGCGTGAGAGATTTCCTTCTGGAGCCTTAATGATGGGCCCGACCGAAGTATTGAAATGATAGCCAGCGCCGACTTTAAGAGTGGAAACATCGTCGACGAGTTGGCGGATAAAGGCTGGATCGTTGTAGATGCTTTCGACGACAATCCCGAGACTGGCAGCAGAACATTTCTGCCCAGCATGGCCGAAGGCCGACTGCACTAAGTCCTTTACAGCCGCATCAATATCTGCGCATGCGGTGATAACGAGAGCATTCTTTCCACTTGTTTCCGCGAGCAGATTTAAATCATTGCGCCACTGCACAAACATATTGGCTGTATCAAATGCTCCAGTGAGGATCAGCGCTTTAATCGCTGGATGTGTGACGAGGTACTGACCATTCTCGTCATCAAGGCTGGGAAGAAATTGCAGTGCATCGGCCGGGATTCCCGCTGCCCAGAGTTGCCCGGCGAGTTCCCACGCGGTGGCCACAGTTTCGGGAGCGGGTTTAAAGAGGACTGGATTACCAGCCGCCAGCGCCGCGAACAAACCACCCGCTGGAATTGCATATGGAAAATTCCAAGGCGGTATCACTAAGACGGGACCGATAGGAGTGCTCTTGTCGTCGTCGATCATCGCAGCGTAGAAACGAGCGAAATCAATTGCCTCGCTTACTTCAGGATCCGCTTCCGAAACAGTCTTACCGGCATCACGTGCCATCACCGCAATACTCCGCGCTCGTTGCTCAGACATACTCGCAGCAACCTGCTCAAGAATCGAGCGACGCTCTGCCGCGCTCTTCTTGCTCCATGTCGATGCCTCGGCGGCGGCGATAGCCTTGTCGACCAGCGCCTTATCAATTACAGAGTAGGAGTACCACTGCTCGCCATCCGCACTGGGATCGGTTCCAATTCCCTGCTCCTTGGTGATCGTTTCCTTGCCGTTGATGACGACAGGAATGTGTAGCGAGTTATCTAGCTGAACTTTCGCCAGTTGCTCAGTTACTGCTGCAATAAATTTAGGTTCTGTTGGATCTCCAGATGGCTCGTTGAAGAAGCCAGCGGCGCGATCGGGCTTGAGTAGGTGGCGGCGTGATGCAGTTGTGATTGTATGGCGCTCCCGAACAGAATTTTCAAAGCGCTTCTTCTGTTCGGCAAACTTTTTGGGATTCTTTGCAATATCAAAGGCAGCCTTCAAGTAATTCTCATCCGATGTGTTTTCATCGAGGCGGCGGACCAGATAGGCCACAGCTGAAGCAAAATCATCACGACGGGTTACAGGCGCGTAGAGCAGAACTTGGTGTCCAGATTGAGTGACTGCGAGCGCCTCAGCACTAGCCATTCCTTCTAGCATTTCAATGTCGAGTTGATTCAGAACGTGTCGCTTACGCGCCACTTCAATTGCCCAGGTGAGATGGAACAAGTTGTGGCTCGCGATTCCAATGCGAACTGCCTCCGCATTCTCCGGGCGAAGTGCAGCGTCAATTAAGCGTGAATAGCTAGCATCAACGTCAGATTTTGAAGCATAAGGAGCAGCGCTCCATCCATTGAACTCGGCTTCGGCGCGCTCCATTGCCAGGTTCGCACCTTTTACAAGGCGAATCTTGATCGTCCCACCATATTTCTTGTGGCGGCTCTTCGCCCAGTTCGCTAGTTCATAAAAGGCAGCATGTGATTCCGGAAGGTAGGCCTGCAAAACGATTCCGGCTGTCATGGCTCCAAACTCGGCTTCGGAGAGGACCTTCTTAAAAGCCGCAACTGTTAGCGCGAGATCGCGGTACTCCTCCATATCGAGGTTGATAAAAGTTTTATTCTCTTGAGCGGCGCGGTAGAGAACCCGCAAGCGCTCACAGACCTTGGTCAGGGATCCCGCGTGATCGATAGTGACCATCTGGGCGACGACAGCCGAGAGCTTTACTGAGATGTAATCAACATCGGGTCTAGCGACCATCTCCAGAATCTGTTTGAAGCGTGTATCGGCCTCGTGTTGACCTAAAACTGCCTCTCCAAGAACATTGATGTTG
>CAIWWH010000072.1 GCA_903916385.1 uncultured Actinomycetes bacterium | reverse complement strand
GTCTTCACATCTCCTCGCGGTAGGCGACCTGGCTTTATGGGCTTCTCACGAAGGCCACTTACAGTTGCGGGACAGCGTAGGAATTTCACCTACTTCGCTGCCACGAGGCTCCTTGACCTTATCCCACGAATGTGGAGAGGATTAGCTCTTTCTGAAACGAGCGAGGATGCCACCTTTTTTGACTTTGGCTACCTCACGTGAACAGGTGCAACGCTCATTCATAGGGACACCTTCAAGTGCTTGCTCAATGTGTTCTCCGCAACCTTTCCAGGTTGGCTTATTGCAATTTTCACAAGTAATTCGCTGGCACATAGTTTTCTCCCTTTTCCACAATCATAAATAGAAACCCGGGGCAATTGCCCCGGGTTTCAACATTACTTACGTAACTTGTTAGGACGCAGCGCCAGCCTTAGCTGCCCCTGGTACTTCAACAAGCGCACCAGTAGTGACGTCATAGATGTAACCGTGGATTGGAATGTTCTTTGGTACTAGTGGGTGATTCCTAATTTTTTGAACGTCAGCAAGAACTGATTCTTCCTGATTAGCAATTGTTAAGAAATCGATGCTGTCTCCTGCGTTCGATCCTGGAGTTGTTCCAACGTCGTAAAAGCCATCAGCACCAAGTGCCGCTGTTTCAAGACTGTTAGCGAGCAACCCACGAATTACATCGTTCGTAAAGAATTCCATTCCACAATTTGAGTGGTGGATAACAAACCATTCTTTTGTACCAAGAAGTTTGTAAGAAATCACGAGTGAGCGAATTGCGTCATCACTGGCACGTCCACCAGCATTACGAATGACGTGTGCGTCACCTTCTGAAAGTCCTGCGTACTGCGCAGGGTCAAGTCGAGCGTCCATACAGGTAAGGACCGCGAACTGTCGAGCAGGTGGCATAGCAAGAGTTCCCTTGTCGCCGAAGTTCGAGACATAGTTCTTGTTTGCACTGAGTATTTCTTGGAGGACAGACATTTAATACCTTTCGTTAACGCTGGATCTTCCAGCGCCACGAGAATAGCCTATTCTTGACTTAAACACTTATAATTAGTGAAATAGTAACTATTAGAGGGTATTTGCCTTAAATGGGGCAGCTGACTGCTAAACAGTCATGCCACCGTCGGCCGCAATGTCGGCTCCGGTGACTGATGACGACTCTGGTGAGCAAAGCCACAAAATCACTTCCGCAATTTCATTTGGCTCTAACAAGCGACCAACGGGCTGCTGCTTTGCAAACTCTTCAACGCTCTTAAGGCCGTACACCTTTGCTGAGGCTTCCAAGATGTCGGTGCGAGTCGACCCCGGGCTCACTGCGTTTGCGGTGACTCCGTGTTCTGCGAGGTCCATGGCGGCGCTTCGAATAAGTCCAACAACGGCGTGCTTCGAAGCGGTGTAGGCGGCCAAGTTGTAAAGACCAGTGCTGCCCGCTGAAGATGCAATTGCCACAATGCGACTATTTGCTTCCGGTCCGTTTGCAATGAGCGTTGGCGCTGCTGCTTCAATGAGCCGTCTAACACCAAGAACGTTTACAGACACAACAGCGTCCCACTGTTCATCGCTCACTGTCCAGAACGGACCGCCTCCGCCCATGACCCCGGCGCACGCAACAACTACGTCGAGGCGACCAAAGTGGCGCACAGCAGTTTCAACTGCGAGTTGCATGTCGGTGGCGCTTCTAACGTCACCCACAAGTCCGAGTACCGAATCACCGTGACGATTGACTACTGCGTCAAGGTCTGCCGGCGTTGCGAGTGGGTACGAAATTTCAGGAATGTCGCGACAGCGATCAACAGCGACAACGTGGTAACCGCTATTTACAAGTGC
>CAIWWH010000071.1 GCA_903916385.1 uncultured Actinomycetes bacterium | reverse complement strand
CTCCACTATTTGACGCGCAATTACTGATGATTGTTTCCTTATCTCGGGAATCGCGGTGCTTTCAAAAGCTTCGCCAGAGCGCAGCGGACCGATCGCATAAATCTGTGGGTAGCAGGATCCATCTACCTTAAGTAGATTGCCTGCGGTGACATCAACCGAGAGCCCCATCTTGAGTGGTCCGGTGGAGGTCAATCCTTCTTGTATTAAGGATGTACTTAAAGGATCGGAAAGCTGGTATTCGCGGCCAATGCAGATAGCTAAGTCATCTCCCGTATAGGAATTACCATCCTCAAGATCGACCATTACTTCAGTTTCAGTGAAATCGATTCTTGTAACTCGTCCTTTTACGATTGTTATCCGACCCGATGCGATTTCGGCATCTACATGTTCTGCAATATCTGGTGCAATTCGGTGGCGCCGACGTGACCAAGCTGAACCTTCGGTGCGTAAGAACTCCTCGCGCTCTACAGTTGTAAATCCCCGCCACATGGCTTCGGTAATCGGCCGCAATCCGTCGACAGCCTCACGCCAATTCTCCCCTGCGCTTGAAAGGTACTCGCGGAGTTTAGAAAGTGTGCTCACATCCTCGACTGTAGGAGTCAGAGGGATGATCGGTGATTGCACATGCCTCTCAGGAAGATTCCCAGAACCGGAAATGGCGATGACCCGATAGTGTGGATCCCGAGACAAGTGGGTCATGGCAATATCAATGAAGGTTAGGCCAGTGCCAA
Organism: uncultured Actinomycetes bacterium; assembly: GCA_903916385.1. GTDB lineage: Bacteria > Actinomycetota > Actinomycetes > Nanopelagicales > Nanopelagicaceae > PALSA-747. The sequence continues at coordinate 8,876 of CAIWWH010000071.1, read as the reverse complement.
AACAGAGTAGCGCATGGGATTTTGGTAGGTCACGCCCATCCCAAACATCCTTGATGATTCTTGGAGTATCGGGCACGCCTTTTAGAAAATCAGGGAGACGAGCCGCCCCGTGTCCCATAGCGAGGACGACACTGGTGTAAATCTTCTGAGTCCCCGCGGCGAAGGTTGCTTGGATTGCATCATCACTTTTGGGTTCTAGATTGATCACAGATTCTCTGATGTGCGTAACGCCCTTTCCTAAACGCTCACGGAGGTAGGTGCTATAGGTGCGCCGCTCCATGAATGAGTAAGCAGGTGCCGCAGACCACTCGGCAAAATCATTTGGTAGCTCTTCAATCGCACTCATTCTGCCCGTGGGCACGTTGAGTCGATGTAGCGGATCCCGAGTTTGATAAGCCAGACCTTCACCGAGCAGTTCCCGGGGTTCGGCGATATCTATCGTTACAGGATTTAAGCCGGCTCGTGCAAGGGCGATTGCCGTGATGACCCCAGAGGCGCCGCCGCCGACGATCAGAGTTCTCTCTTGATGGCTCATAGGGGGCTGATAATGCCATCATTAAGTTAACGGAGGATTTACTCCAGGCATGGTCGGATTAATCCATGACTTAAGCGACGGGGCGGACCTGGCCCGCAAGAACGGCGAGACTTAGCGCTTGACCAGCCACGGGGTCAAATATTTCTACTTGAAAGTTCTTCCCCGGAAAAGCCATAAAGACGTCATTAGTGTCTGCGTTCTTGTAAAAGACCAGACTCTTGTCAGCGTTCTGAAAGGTGCTTGTTCCGACCTTCGTAGAGACTGAGACTGATTTTGCATAGGCCCCATTTGCGCTGTAGGTCGCCACAGTTCGTGTAATTGTTGTGGCGGAGCTGACCGCTCCGCTGATAGGGATATATCGGATGATGCCAGAGCCCGTCTTGTCTATCGTCAACAGATATCTGGTATCCCCTTGCGGTCCCACCCAATAGATAGTGGCCTTTGCGTCTCTCACTGCGGTGATTAATTGAGATTCAGTGAGAGCGACTTGACCGGTGGTGCTTAGGGCTAAATTCTGAGAGGAGATGGTGGCGTGATCCTGAAAGTGTGCGATGCCGTACCCAATTACAACTGCCACGATAGCGCAGTCGGCAGCAAGTACGCCACCGTGGGTCATGTGCCACCTGCAGATAAGAACCACAAGAACGATGTCGAGATCACCCAAGTCGTTCCTAACTCAAAGTTTGTCTTTCGCGCACACGATGAGAATGGTTATTTTGTAAATACTTTTACCCTCGAGCCTGCCGGTGCAGGAACCAAAGTAACTTTCCAACACGACTTTCCCAAGATGGTCGGCATGGGTCGCATCTTGCTCCCCCTCTTACTCCCAATTGTTGGGAAGAAGGATGCGATGCTTCGCTTGGGAATGCTCAAAGCGAAAGCCGAAGGGAAGTAGTTCAGCTATTTCTTTAAGGGTTTATAGCCCGTAGGACATTGCACGATAAAGCCCGTCACAATTTTCGTGCTGGTCTTGCCGGCGACTGTCTTGACACAGGTGAGCGTTTTGCGGATCGAACCACCGATTTTAAGCACCACTGGTGGAGCACTTGGCAGTGGTTGGGCTGTAACCGTCACGGTAACTGTTGGAACCGGAGTCGGGATAGACGTTTTCGATTGCACAGTCTGATATTGAATCTCCTCTGCCGCTATCTGTTCCTCAAGGGAACTCACCTCATTTCTGAGGGCCGCAGTTGAAAAGTGGTCATCATCCCCACCCTGCGCGAGTTGAGCCAGAATCAAGTTCAATTGTGCGAGGTAGCTTTTGAAATTTGGAGTGCCAACCGGTGTGGCTGGTTTGGCAGTGGGTGACACCGTGGGAGAGACGGGCAGGAGAGCGGTGGTAACTGGCGTCGGTGTCGGGAGAGCTGTTCCCGATTTACCTCCGATCGATTCTCCACCGGCAGCAGCGGCGGCAATCGCAGATGTGAGCGAGGCTTGCCACGCTGCGGAAATTTGAGAAGCCCCGGATACTCCATTGATGACCGAACTTTGTGCGGCCAGAGCTTCGTTAGTCAAAGTTGGGATGGCGTACGAAGAATACGAGGCGTTTCTTCCACCGGGTTGAACCGGAGTCGTGATAGCCGTGATTCTGTAAGTTCCGCTTGAACCATCCACCGTGATCGCAACTTGCACACTTCCGCCCCGTGGATTTGAGAAGGCGGACCCTGTAAAGACCACAGGTGTCGCATTAGCACTCTGTAAATGAAGCAATTCAACGATGGAAATCGCACCCAGAGCGGAGGCTCCCACAATCTTCTGTAGTCTCATTCGCTCGCTCAGCTCCATTGTCTCGGGGGCTAAAGAGTAGGGCGAAATGTCCAGAATCTCGCACGTCACACACGATTCACATCAAATTCTGCTCTTGCCTTAACCATCCCTCAACGTTGAACTAGTCACCAAAGCCTTCATAATCGGCGAATTCCCAGAGATCGATTGCGTCAAGATCAATAATTTTCATTCCTTGTGATGAGAAGATTCCGGCAATCTGCGCGCGATGCTCTGTGGCGTGGTGGATGGACTGAGCGAGGATCGTGGCGCGTGCTCGACGAATGAGTTCACCCTCACGTGTGAATTCAACAAAACCTTCGACCTGATGGGCTGCCACTCTTAACCGCGCATCCGTCTCTGTAGAAAGTGCTTTGAGAGTCAAAACTTCTTCCGAATTCGTCGGTGTAATTGCGTTTGGCTCACCCAAATTGTCGAGGCGCACCGCGTATCGAGTTGCCGCTGAAGTCAAGTGTTGCGCGATCGCTGCAGCGCTCCAATCGTCATGGGGTGCGGTTAACTGTAACTCCTCTGCACTCAACTCAGCGAGTCGATCGAATAGGTAAGCGTTAGCCCAGGCCATATGGCGGAAGAGACGATCAGTTAGCAGTTCCATAAGAAAATCATAATTGCATTATTGTTTTGGATGGTCTAAAAAGAAGTTAATTATTAGTGGGCTGAAATCCAAAGTGAGATTAGGGGTATGACCTGCTCCATCAATCTGCCACATATCAATAGCGGTCCCCGCAGGACATTGCTGAAACTCAGTCACCGTGGTCTCTAATCCAGGCACCTGAGAATCGAGATCAAGAGCGTTCGGGGTCTTCACGGTATTCGCAGAACAGCGATCGATGGCGCCCCACGTTTTGAAAATCTGTAACGCACTTGGAATTGCTCTTCCAGCCCCGTGATTTCCGTTGAACGTCACATCCCTTGATCCCCACACTTCAAGAACGCTCACGGGGGCGCGAGCTTTGCAGGCCGATTGAGTTATGTAACTCGCCCCAGCCATACTGACAATGGCAGCGATGCGATCTGCGTGGTTACATGCAAGAGCGCTTGCAAGAAATCCCCCATTGGAGTGGCCGATGATATAAATCCTCTTCGGATCGACTGCATATTTCGCGGAGACTTGATCAATGATGCTCATGATGTAGGCATCGTCATTTACTTTGGGAAGTTCATAGTCACAGCACTCTGGTGTCCCATTCCAAAAACGGACTCCTCGCGAGTTCTTTGTGCCATCGGGGTGGACATAGAGAATTCCAATGGATTGTGTAAGTGGTTCTAACTGCAGGTAGTTTTCAAAGTCTTGACCAGTTTGGTTGTAGCCGGTCAGAGCGATAATCAACGGTTCGGGTAGAACTTTGTTGTAGTGAGGGGGAACAGAGAGCGTAAACGGGCGAACTCCGGGAAAGGGAATCGTTGCGGCGGAACTCGCGCTCACCCCAAATAGGATAAAGACCACGGAAAGCACTAGAACTAAGCGCGTCTTCATGTCGAGTACACCACGTGAAATCGGACGGGGTTACCGGCTTCTATCCGTGGGTGGTCAAAATCCAACTCCGCTCGGCGACGCAGCCCGATCTTCCGCATCACGTTGATCGACGGCAAATTCTGTGCGGCGGTAAACGAGAAGATCTCATTTATCCCTAGATCCTGAAGTCCAAAATCCAGGACCACCTTTGCGGCCTCTGTGGCATATCCCTTCCCCCAGTACTTCTTATCTAAGCGCCACCCAATTTCGTGACAGGGCATAAAGGAGACACCTGGTATCTCTTGTCTAGCCAAACCGACAAATCCCATGAACTCACCACTGGACTTCTCCTCCGCTGCCCAAAGCCCGAACGGGTTATCAGCAAGAAGATCGCGAAGGCGCGCGTGGTTAGCGCGCGACTCTTCGGCAGAGTAAAGGCGCGGGAAGTAGCGCAGGTTTTCGGCATCCGCATTGAGGGAGATCCACGGCTCAACATCACTATCGTGCCAAGCCCGCAGTAGAACGCGAGGGGTTTCAAGCTGAACGGCCACCGCAATCCCTTCATCTACTTGTAAGCATTTTATCCTTGAACTCAGCCAACCCCAAGACTAACCTCAACCTATGAGCAATCAGGTAGAGACCCACATCGATGTTCAACTCACCAATCGCAACCGCACGACAGTCTTTTGGCGCGGAGTCTTGGTCGTTCCTTTCTTCGTCTTTATTGCCTCCTTCAGTTCGATCGGATACCACACAGGATGGAGCGCCGCCGCAGTAGTTGCACCGGCATTCTTAGCGTTGATCTTTCGCGAGGTCTACCCCAGCTACCTACTCACCTTCAATCATGCTGTCACTGAACTAAGTACTCGCGGATCGGCTTACTTCTTCCTTCTGACAGATGATTACCCATCCATTGAGCGCAACCCTAATATCGCGGTGATCTTCCCCGATATCGAGGGCGGAAAGAAGCTCAATCGCTACTTGCCAATCGTTAAGTGGATCTTGGCGATCCCGCTCTACATCGTAGGTGCGATTTACATCTTCTTATCTATTGTTGTGACCTTCTTGGCGTGGATCATTACCTCAGCAACGGGTAACTATCCAGAGTGGGCCGCGAAAATAGTTCTCGGAACTATTGATTTCTGGAATCGCGTCTCAGGTTACGCAATATTGCTCGTCACTGACGAGTATCCATCCTTCAACTTATAGTTGATCTTTTTCATGGCGGCAGGTGCGGCGCCAACCTTTGTTAATCTGAAGGCTATTGCCTTTGTCTTGGGTAGAGAGAATCATGTAACCCACTAGAACAAAGGAGTTCTTATGAAAATCTCTGCCCTGATCACCGGTAAAGCGGTCTACACAATTCCCGCTGAAACTTCTGTTGCAACACTCGTAGAGAAACTTGCATCGCTCAAAGTAGGAGCACTCGTGGTTTCTCCTGATGGAATTCGAATCACAGGAATCGTCTCCGAACGCGACATCGTCGCGGCGCTGCCAATGCATTTGCATGAATTGGGAAAGCTTCACGTGCGTGACATCATGACTGTGAACGTCACAACCTGCACACCTAACTCCACCGTCGCCGATCTCATGATGATCATGACCGAGCGTCGCATCCGCCACGTGCCTGTCGTCAATGATGCAGGCGACCTAGTTTCGATCATCTCGATTGGAGATGTCGTTAAATCTCATGTGAGCGAGTTAGATTCCGAACGCTTGGCTCTCGTCGACTACGTACAGAATCCGCGCTAGTCCTACCTCTTTAAATAACCCTCAAGCTCGGCTGGCAGTTCAGGTGAGCTAAAGAGCCATGACTCAAACTCATTGTTTTTCAGAGTCACTTTGAATCCAGGTTCTTTCTTATAGACGGCGCAGAAAGTCTTTGCACCTAACTTGCGCCAGGTGCCCAAACCAACTACTCCAGGGATCCCTGTTCCCGGAGCGCGGATACCGCGCCAGCCCGAGTACTTCCAGATGTTATCCACCGCCTCTACCTTCACTACATCAGTGAGGTTTGCGCGTGGGGAGGCATGGAATCCCCAAAACTTCTCTCCACTTGAAAGTTGGAGGACTACCTCGCTACCAACAACCTTTAGCCGTGCCATCTTCTAGCCTTTCTCGTGCACTCTCTTGAGGACAATCCTGGCAAAGAAATGGCCCGCGGTGCTGAGTGCTATCGCCCATATTAATCCGATCAGAACAACGAGTAGAGCAGTAATTAAGAGCGTCAGGGCATCGAGTCGGGTGGTCTTTAACAATTCTCTAAGGTTGGCAGGACTGGCGATGCGGTATGAGGTTCCGAGAAGCACAGCGCCTAAGGCTGCGGTGGGAATATGTCCGATCACTGGGTTAAGTACGAGAACCACCAAGATAAGGAATCCGGCATGAGTGATTGCCGAAATTCGACTTTGGGCGTGTGAGCGAATGTTGACGCTCGTCCGCGCGATCGCTCCGGTAGCTGGCATACCTCCGACCAATGATGAAACCACCGTCGCCAGTCCTTGACCGACTAATTCGCGATTGGGTTTATAGCTCTGTGCGCTCTCATGAATGTGCACCATCTGATCTGCCACGCGTGCAGATAGCAGCGATTCGATCGCCGCCAATAGAGCAATTTGGATAGCGCCCACGATCAGCGCAGAGGCGCCAATGCGGTTCACGCTGAGTGAAACATGCGCAACGAGAGAACGAGGTAGTGATCCGATGAGTGGAGTGTGAATCGGGAAGCTCGCGACAGCACCGCTGGCAATGATGATGGCAACGAAACTGGCAGGTATATGCACCTTAATGTGAAAACGGCGGGCGAACTTGGGGTAAGTAAATTTAACAACGAGCGTCAACACCATTACTCCCAGAGAGCTCCAGTGCAACCCCGCCGAAATTGCCGATCGCGTCGTACGCCAAGCTGTCATGACCGTATTGGATCCTGCCACTGAGTGAGAGGCGAGGACTGAAGGGATCTGCTGCAATGCGATGACGATCGCAATTCCTAAAGTAAATCCTTCCATCACCGGCCACGGGACTCGCTTAATGAGTCCACCGCAGTGGGTTACGCCCATGGCGATAACTAACACTCCAGCTACAAGCCCAAGAGGAGCCAAGGAGGCGACCCCGTACTTCATGACGATCGGAACCAAGATCACTGTCATCGCCCCTGTTGGCCCACTCACCTGATAATTAGATCCGCCAAATATCGCTGCGATTAAGCCCGCATAAACTGCGGTAATGAGGCCAGCGCGGGCACCTGCACCAGTCGTGATTCCAAATGCCAGAGCCAACGGAAGCGCCACGATTCCTACGGTGATGCCCGCAATAACGTCGTGCCGCCAAAACTCTTTCGCATCGGCGTAGTCAGCGCGACTCGGAAGAAGATCAGATAGGTAGGTCATAAAAACTATTTAGTCTGTCGTTTGAGGGTAAGTGACCCGGCTGCGAGAATTATGGCCAAGAACAACGCGATGAGCAGTGAATCATGAAGGATCGATCCCTGCGCGGAAATCACTTTCTTCGTTGCGTCAATCGCGTACGAAAGGGGCAGATAGTTCGAGATGTCGTTTAAAATTCGCGGCATCGCAATTCGGGGAACTAACAGACCACTCAATAGTAGTTGAGGCAAAAGTATCGCCGGCATGAATTGAATTGCCTGGAACTCAGTCTTGGCAAAGGTGCTCACGGCAAGCCCGAGGGCTAAACCAATGAGGGCATCAAGTATTGCCGCATAGATCAAGGTGATCTGGGGACCCGCGATCTTGAGTCCTAGAACCCAAATTGCATAAGAGGAAACGGCTGTCGCCTGCACCAAACTTGCCAAGCCGAAAGCTATTGCATATCCCCCTATAAATTCCGCCTTTCCCAGCGGTGAGATCATCAACCGTTCCAGTGTTCCACTCGTCCGCTCTCCCAGCGTTGCAACTGAAGTAATGAGAAACATCATCAGCATGGGAAATACGCCAAGCATCGATCCTGCGACACGTTGAAATAGATCTGGATTCGACCAATATACATACTTCAGAATCGTCATCAATAGCGCCGGCGAGATAAAGAGAAGCGCGAGAGTGCGTGGATCGTGCAAGAGCTGGAGTAAAACACGCCTTGTCATCGCGAGCAATCGACGCATGCTCATGCGGCACCTATAAGTGAGATAAAGACGTCATCCATCCGGCTCTCGCCTGTCTTCTCTCGGAGTTGTGCTGGCGTACCTTCGGCCAGAACACGCCCATCGCGAAGCAGAATTAAGGTTTGGCAACTATCCGCTTCATCCATGACGTGGCTACTAACTAGCAGGGTCTTCCCTTGAGCCGCCAACTTATGAAAAAGCTCCCAGAGTTGAACGCGTAAGACGGGGTCTAGCCCAACGGTTGGCTCGTCGAGAATCAAGAGTTGGGGGCTACCTACCAGCGTGGTAGCAAGTGCAAGTCGAGCCCGTTCTCCCCCTGACAACGAACCAGCCAATTGGTGCTTGTTCTTAATCAGATCAACATCCGCCAAAATCTCCTCAGGCGTCTTCTCATTAACGGAGTAGAGGGCTGCGAAGTATTGAAGATTCTGCAAACAGGTGAGATCAGAATATACGCTGGCGCTCTGCGTCGAATACCCGATCATGTGGCGCAGGCCCTTCGAGGCAGCAGGGAGATCAAGAACATGTATCTCACCGCTCTCGATCTTTTGCAGGCCGACTATCGCCCGCATCAGCGTAGTCTTTCCACTTCCACTTGGTCCGAGCAACCCCATAATTACCCCGCGCGGAACCTGTAAAGATAGGTCGTGGAGAATCTGGTTCTTTCCCCTTCGAATATTAAGTTGCAAACATTCGATGGCGGTGGACACCCTTAGATCATACGACTGTAAGGCACTGGCGCGAAAGACTTACGCGAGGCTGGCACTCATTAGGAAGAGTGGAATACTTGATAGGTGTCCAAAATAAGCGCAGGGTTGCAAGATAGTTGGTGGATGTTCTTTGATACCTTCTGGGCTCTCGTGTTCGGTTTCGCCATCTCGGGTGCGATCCAGGCATTCACATCGCGTGAGCAGGCACTCGCGGCCCTCGGGAATCACAAGCCCGCAACAATCGCTAAAGCATCATTTCTTGGAGCTATAAGT
>CAIWWH010000070.1 GCA_903916385.1 uncultured Actinomycetes bacterium | reverse complement strand
TCGAACCCCCGACCCGGTGATTAAGAGTCACCTGCTCTACCAACTGAGCTAACAACGCGGGAAAATCATACTTAAGGGACTGACCCTATCAGCGCTTGCGCAGGCTAGGCAAAACGCTTGTGGCGTTGATTTTGCCTGCTAAATCACTAATTAAGCGTGGTCTTTATAGCGTTCGTAAGAGTTTCTAATCTCTTGCTCTGCGCTTTCGTGGTCTACCCAATCCCCACCATGCACTTGCTTACCCGGTTCGAGGGTCTTGTAAACCTCAAAGAAATGCTTGATTTCATCGAGCTCATAAGAAGGAACGTCAGATAGATCGCGCAGACTGTTCTTGCGAATATCTCCAGCGGCGACGCACAACAACTTGTCGTCTCCACCTTTTTCATCGACCATGCGGAACATTCCAACGACGCGGCAAGAGACGATGCAGCCGGGGAAAGTTGGCTCGTCCAACAGGACGAGAGCATCGAGGGGATCGCCGTCGAGTGAAAGGGTGTGCTTGACATAGCCGTAGTCGTGGGGGAAACGAGTCGCAGTGAAGAGCATGCGATCAAGGCGGATCTCTCCAGTGCGATGATCGATCTCGTACTTATTGCGACTACCCGCTGGAATCTCGATTACTACATCGAAGATCATCTCTGACAAAACGGGCTCCTGACTAAGAACTGCTCGGGGAACGGGGCCTTGCGGGTACTGCTAAATAGTGGGGTGATCGACGGGGCTCGAACCCGCGACATCTCGGACCACAACCGAGTGCTCTACCAGCTGAGCTACGACCACCATGGAGTACTGATTGTACGGTAATCGGGCGGGATAGAGAATTTCAGGTCATCGCTAAGAGACCGCCCCCAGGGTTTTGAGCCCGCTCCGTTTTGCCGCAAGACCTTGGGTGCGGTCGTAGGTCAGGAAGGTGATTCCTTGGCTCTTGAACCTTAGGGCTGTGGCAATGTGGATCGAGTCCAAGGTCGCAAGATTTTTGCCATCCGAGACCGTAACCGCCTGATGGCCCAACTCGCTGCTGAAGTCCACGACCGTGAAACTCGGAAGGTCGGCTTCAAACAATCGAGTGGCCAATTCTCTCTCTTGCCCGGTTAGTTTTCGCCGGATATTAATCAGGGCCTCCGTGATCGCGATATTGGATATCGCGAAGATCTGAAAATTTGAAAGGATGACCTCGCTCTCTTCAGACTCCGCCTCATCGAAGTATCTCTTCAAGATCGCGCTAGTATCTAGGTAAAGAAATTTCAAAAATTCCTCTCCCTTCGCATCTCGAGCAAGACTTCAGTGCTAGTTGGCGAACCACTTTTCGCCTTGAATCTTTTGATTTTCTTGAAGCCACTCGTGGTCGCCGGCTTCAACCATCCTTCTGCCGCTGCTTGTTGTAGGAAGGCGGGAATTTCAAAGGTGGAGGGCTCAATCGGAGAAATTTGACAGAGCGGTTGACCGTGATGAGTAACTGTGATCTCCTCGCCCGAATTGGCGCGATGCAAAATCTCAGATAGGCGATCTTTCAACTCTCTGATCCCAATTTCCATGTGGGCACTTTATCAAGAAAATGAGGCCACAAGTCATCAATTTAACTGCAGGGGATTTCAATCTAGTTGGGTATAAAAATTGTCTTTCGGTAGTACTCGAGTTCTTCGATCGAGTCGCGAATATCACCTAGGGCGCGGTGGTTGCCAGTCTTCTTGGGGGCAGCGAAATAGACCTTGGGGTACCAACGGCGGGCCAGCTCTTTTACGGAAGAGACATCCACCGTGCGGTAGTGCAGGTAGTTGTTGACCTCAGGCAAGAAGCGGGCGATGAAGGTTCGATCTACCGAGACCGAGTTTCCGGCCAAAGGGGACTTTCCAGCCCCCGGTGCATATTTATTGAGGTATTCCAGAATCGCGCTTTCGGCCTCGCTGAGAGAGACCCCCTCCGAGATCTCGGTGATGAGCCCTGACGTCGTGTGCATGTCGCGGACAAAGTCATTCATCCCGTCCAGGGCCTCTTGGGGGGCGTGGATGACCAGATCGACTCCTTCGCCGAGGATATTGAGCTGGGAGTCGGTGACAAGGACGGCGATCTCGACCAGGAGGTCCTTTTCTAGATCTAGCCCCGTCATCTCGCAATCGACCCAGATCAGGTTTGGCGCTTCATTTCCCATAGCGGAACCTTAGGGCACCAGTGCTGAGGGGTCGATTTCACTTTCCGTTCACCTTCTAGACACCTTCGCTCCATTCTTTAAAACCCTAAAGGGTTGAGTATTCCTCCGTGACTTCAACAATGACCCAGATGCCAGCAGCAGTCCCTGAGAAGCGCGAGATCACCACAAAGCCAAGACTCACAGATCGCATCTTCCGCGGCGTAGTCACCTCCGGTGGGCTCTCCTCCCTTGTGATTTTGGGATTGATCCTCATCTTCCTTTTATTTAACGGCTACAACACTCTTAAGACCCAAGGCCTCCACTTCCTGACCAGCAGTAACTGGCAGGCAGTTGTGAATGATGCCGGCACCTTTGATCCAAAGGCTTCACACTTCGGAATCGCCGCGATGTTGATCGGAACGATGGTTGTTGCCTTAATCGCAGTTGTAGTTGGTGTACCAATCAGCGTGGGCGCTGCGATCTACCTCACTTTTTATGCACCAGATTTCATCAAGAAAGTTATGGTCTCTGCGATCGATCTCATGGCTGCCTTTCCTTCAGTCTTGTTCGGTCTCTGGGGATTCTTCGTGCTGGAATCATCGGGCGAGTATTGGGCGAAGCTGCTCAACAAGTACTTCTCGTGGATTCCCATTTTCAAACTTCCTGCACCTTATGTAACGCGCTCGCCATTTATCGCCGGACTAGTGCTTGCAGTCATGATCATCCCGATCGTTACATCGATCTCTCGTGAAATCTTCTCGCAGACTCCGCTCGATCGTATGCAAGCTGCTTATGCACTCGGTGGTACTCGCTTCGCGATGCTGCGCGCAGTTGCATTCCCTTACGCCCGTTCTGGCATCGTCGGCGGCGTAATGCTCGGGCTCGGTCGCGCGATGGGTGAAACCGTAGCGGTGTATACCGTTCTCAATATTGTCTATCAGGTCAACTGGCACATCCTCTTTAGCGCCGGCGGAAACGTCGCCTCGATGATTCTGCTTAAGTTTGGTGAAGCCTCACCTGATGAGATTAAGGCCCTGATGGCTGCAGGTTTGGTTCTCTTCATCCTTACTTTGATCGTTAACTCACTTGCTAACGTAATCGTCTCTCGCACCGGAAAGAGCGGTCGCTAATGTCAACTGTAGAAAAGGTCGCCGCACCAAAGCCGCGCAAGCCTTGGGCTGCCACACCAATTGATCGCAGCAAGACCGCTGGAATCATTCTCGCTGCTGCGCTTGTATCTTTCGCGGTTGTCGCTATCACCCCAATGAAGGGCAAGCTCGCTTACGCGGCTATCTTCTTCACGGCTTATATCATCATTGACTTCGTCGTCAGTTATCAAAAGGCCGGTCGACCTGCAGCTGTCGATAGTTTGTTCCGCGGACTTGTGACGACAGCCATTGCAATTGCCGTCACTCCAATCGTCAGTATTTTGGTCACGGTGTGGAGCCGTGGTCATAAGGGGCTGCACTGGACTCTCTTCACCAAGGATATGCACTCCAACTCTTTCACCGACCCTGTCGGTCAGGGTGGATTGCTGCATGCGATTATTGGAACCTTCCTTCTCGTTATCGTCGCAATGGTCATCAGCGTTCCAATCGGAATTTTGACCGCTCTCTATCTCACTGAGATTCGTGGTCGCTTTACTCGTCCGATCGAATTCCTGGTCCAAGCGATGTCAGGCGTCCCTTCGATTGTCGCTGGTCTCTTTATTTACGCAGCGATCCTGATCCCGTTCACTAAGACAGTAAATGGAATTCAAGGTTCGCTGGCACTCGCCATCTTGATGATTCCTACTGTTGCTAGAACTTCTCAAGAGGTTCTGAAGTTGATCCCAAGTGATCTACGCGAAGCTGGAGTGGCACTCGGTGGAACCCAGTTCCGCTCAGTTGCTCTTGTGGTTGTCCCTGCCGCGCGCAGCGGTTTGATCACGGCGATGATCCTAGGCGTTGCTCGCGTCGCTGGTGAAACCGCTCCAATCCTCCTCTTGACTGGTGGAAGCGGAACGAAGAACTACAACGTCTTTAGTGGCTCCCTTGGATCCCTCCCTAACTACGTCTGGCAGGCCTTCTCTGCCGGAACCCCCGAGTCGATCACGCGCGCGTGGGCTGGCATCTTGGTTTTGCTAATAATTGTTGTCATACTTTTCACGGCCGCTCGTGTCCTTGGAAATAGAAAAGTAGGCAAGAAGTAATGACTACCGAATCAGAAGAGAATCAAGGAGACGAGATGGAAGCAACAACCTCAAAGGGTTCGCTCTCAGAGATAGCTGCAGCACGCCAGCAGAAGCAACCAGGAAGCAACGCGCTCGGTGTTGGTCTTGAGGCTCGTGGCGTCCACGCTTGGTTCGGTGAGAAGCATGCGCTAGCCAATGTCTCTCTCGACTTCTGGCCAGGAACTGTTACTGCTCTGATCGGTCCATCCGGTTGCGGTAAGTCAACCTTCCTTCGCACACTCAACCGCATGCACGAATTCATTCCTACCGCCGCGATGGCTGGAGAAGTTTTGCTTAACGGAGAAGATATCTACGCAGCCGGTGTAGATGTAACAAAGATTCGCCTCAAGGTAGGCATGGTCTTCCAGAAGCCAAATCCATTTCCATCAATGACTATCGCAGAGAACGTGCTTGCTGGTCTAAAGCTCGCGCAGCTCAAGATTGAGAACAAAGATGATCTTCTTGAAGAGTGCTTAGAGCGTGCTGGTCTTTGGGCTGAGGTAAAGGATCGTCTCAACACGCACGGTGGAGCGCTCTCCGGTGGACAACAACAGCGCCTCTGCATCGCGCGTGCCTTGGCTGTGCGCCCACAAGTTCTCTTGATGGATGAGCCTTGCTCGGCACTTGATCCAGGATCAACGTTGCGCATCGAAGAGACGATCTCACAACTCTCCTCCAGCGTTACCATCGTCATCGTGACTCACAACATGCAACAAGCGGCTCGCGTATCTGATTACACTGCGTTCTTCTTGTCTGATGGTGGCCCTGGCCAGATGATCGAAGTCGGATCTACCAATGACATCTTCTCTCGTCCAAAGGATGAGCGAACTGAGAACTATGTCACAGGTCGCTTCGGTTAAGCCATCTATTTAACCTGCTGTTCACTTAGAAAGCCCTCTCCGTTTACTCGGGGATGGTTTTCCGTTTCCCTCAAATCTATAACTTTTGCGGTACGACCCTCCGACACGTAAGTTCTTGAAAGGAACTCCATGAAGGTTTCAAAGAATCTCAAGATTGCTGTAGCAGCTGTTGCTGCTCTTGCATTCTCCGCACAGGCTGCCTTTGCTGGTGGCGTATCAATCCAAGCTGGTGGATCATCATTCGATGCCAACCTTCTTAATACTTGCAAGGTCGCTTGGCAGACAAGCACCGGTAACACATTCACATATAACTCTTCAGATTCAGGTACCGGTCAGAAGAACGAAGATGCAGGCATCTTCGATGCTAACTTCACTGATTCTGGTTATGTTCCTGCAAAGGCTTCAGTAATCAACATCCCATTGGTAATGGCTCCAATCGCTGTTATCTACAACCTCCCTGGCTCAAAGCCTCTCTACCTTTCAGAGAAGACTCTTTCAGATATCTTCGCTGGAGTTGTAACAAAGTGGAACGATCCAGAGATCGCTGCTGACAACAACCAATCAATCCCAGAGGTTGTTTACGCAAAGAACGCTGATGGATCAACAAAGAAGGATAAGACTGGTGCTCCAGTTGTTCTTCGCACAACCACCACAAAGCGTTACTACACACTTCCAAACCAGACCATCCACCTCGTAGTTCGTTCCGATGCATCAGGTACAACAAAGAACTTCGTTACCTTGTTCACCAAGACAAACGCAGATGTATGGACAAAGGCTGCTGATAAGACATTCGCGAACGTATTCCCAGGCGTCATCAATGGTGCTGGAAATATCGGCCGCATCCAGGCTTACTCAGGTTCAACTGGTGTAGCTGCTGGTCTTAACGCAACTCCTTACTCAATCGGTTATGCCGAAACTTCATACGCAACCGGAAAGCTCCGTACCGCATTCCTCGGCAACGCAAATGGTGACTTCGCTGGCCCAACAGCCGCTAACACCTCAGCATTCGTCGCTGGTGCAACACTTAGCTCAACCGGTCTCTACCAGTTCAACTATGCAACAAAGGCACCAGGTGCATACATCCTCGGTATCGTCTCTTACGCAATCGTTGACACCGCTGCTTCAGGCGCAAACGCTGCTGCAATGACAGACTTCTTGAAGTATGTCGCTTCACCAGCTTGCGCTAACTCAGTCTCAAGCTACGCAGCAGAGAGCGGCCCAGTTGCTGCTTATGTTGCTGGATTGTTGGCAAAGCTTCCTACCAAGTAATTCGGGTAGCTCTAAAAACGCAAAAAGAGAACCCGGTCACCTCGAGGGGGGTGGCCGGGTTTTTGCGCGCCTGGCAGGAATCGAACCTGCGACAACTCGCTTAGAAGGCGAGTGCTCTATCCGACTGAGCTACAGGCGCATTGATGTGAGGATGGGATGGACTGCCCCGTATGAGGCGAGGTAATTCTAACCGATAAGGTAACGCCCATGGCTGAGTTCATTTATACGATGAAAAAGGCGCGTAAAGCGCATGGTGACAAGGTAATCCTCGATGATGTGACCCTTGCCTTCTATCCGGGCGCAAAGATCGGTGTGGTTGGCCCTAACGGCGCCGGTAAGTCCACTGTGCTTCAGATTATGGCTGGCTTGCAAACCGCCTCCAATGGTGAAGCATTCTTAAGCCCTGGGTATTCCGTGGGAATCTTGCTGCAGGAGCCGCCGCTTGATGAAGATAAGAACGTTCTCGAAAATGTTCAAGAAGGCGTTGCCGAGACGATGGCTCTACTCAATCGCTTTAATGCAATCTCTGAAGAGATGGCCAATCCCGATGCTGATTACGACAAGCTCTTGGCCGAAATGGGAACCTTGCAGGAACAACTAGATCATCGCAATGCATGGGATCTTGACTCGCAACTCGAGCAAGCGATGGATGCGCTTCGTTGTCCTCCTGGGGATGCAGATGTAAAAGTTTTGTCAGGTGGAGAACGTCGTCGTGTGGCACTGTGCAAACTCCTATTGCAGCAACCGGACCTTCTATTACTCGATGAACCTACCAACCACTTGGATGCAGAGTCAGTCCTATGGCTGGAACAACACCTCTCTAAATATCCTGGCACCGTCGTAGCGATCACCCACGATAGATATTTCTTGGACAACGTTGCAGAGTGGATCTTGGAACTCGACCGCGGTCGCGCCTATCCATATGAAGGTAACTATTCAACCTACCTCGAGACCAAGGCTTCGCGCTTGAAGATCGAAGGCCAGAAAGATGCTAAGCGCGCTAAGCGTTTATCTGAAGAACTCGAGTGGGTTCGCATGAACTCCAAGGGTCGTCAAACTAAGTCGAAAGCTCGTCTGGCCCGCTATGAAGAGATGGCCGCTGAAGCAGACAAGATGCGCAAACTTGATTTCGAAGAGATTCAGATCCCCATGGGTCCACGTCTTGGAAATATCGTTGTTGAGGTAGAAAACCTTAAGAAGGGCTTTGGCGATCACCTCTTGATCGATGATCTCTCTTTCACCTTGCCGCGTAATGGAATTGTTGGAGTTATCGGACCCAACGGTGCCGGTAAGACCACACTTTTCAAGACGATTCTTGGCCTAGAGGCTCCAGATTCCGGCAATGTGAAGATCGGTGAGACTGTAAAGATTTCGTATGTCGACCAGTCTCGTGGCGGCATCGATCCCAAAAAGACTTTGTGGGAAGTTGTATCCGACGGACTTGATTTCATGAAGGTCGGCAATGTCGAAATGCCATCACGTGCCTACGTATCTTGCTTCGGTTTTAAAGGCCCAGATCAACAGAAACCTGCTGGTGTTCTTTCAGGTGGAGAGCGCAATCGCTTGAACCTAGCGCTGACCCTCAAGATGGGTGGCAACTTGTTGCTCCTTGATGAGCCAACAAACGACCTTGATGTAGAAACTTTGGGATCGCTAGAAAATGCACTCTTGGAATTCCCCGGCTGCGCCGTGGTGATCTCGCACGATCGCTGGTTCTTGGATCGCATCGCGACCCACATCTTGGCCTACGAAGGCGATTCACAATGGTTCTGGTTTGAGGGCAACTTCGAGTCGTACGAAGAGAACAAGATCAAGCGACTCGGAGTTGAGGCATCCCGCCCACACCGCGTCACCTATCGCAAGTTGACCCGTTAATTTCTGACCCGACACCTTTCAAAGAAGAAGGAGCCCAGAATGTCTCTTCCAACTCGTAGCGAACGACCATGGTGGCGCGATGCAGTTACCTATCAGATCTATATCCGCTCCTTTGCGGACTCCAATGGCGATGGAAAGGGCGATGTCGAAGGCATTCGCTCTCGGCTGCCTTACCTAAAGACCCTTGGCGTCGATGCCCTTTGGATCACCCCTTGGTATCCATCCCCACAGATGGACCACGGCTATGACGTCGCTGATTACATGGATATTGAGCCGGATTACGGCACTCTCGACCAGGCCAAGCGCTTGATCGACGAAGCCCACGCCCTTGGCATCAAATTCATCATCGATATCGTCCCGAACCACTCCTCAGATAAGCACAAATGGTTCCAGGAGGCCCTCAAAGCCGCCCCGGGGTCACCTGAGCGCGAGCGCTACGTCTTTAGAGATGGAAAGGGTAAGAACGGGGAGTTGCCACCAAATAACTGGCAAGCGATCTTTGGCGGCCCAGCCTGGGAACGGATCACCGAAGCCGATGGAACCCCCGGACAGTGGTACCTCCACCTCTTTGCCGTCGAACAACCTGATTTCAATTGGGATAACCCAGTTGTCCGCGAGCACTTTGAGGATGTCCTGCACTTCTGGCTCAAATTGGGCGTCGACGGCTTCCGCATCGATGTTGCCCACGGCATGATCAAGGAGCCTGGTCTGCCTGATGAGCTCAAGGGCGCTGACCTTTTGACTGCACAAAAGTCGCCGTACTTTGATCAAGAGGGTGTCCATGAGATTTATCGTTCATGGCGCAAAATCTTTGATTCATATCCCGGAAACCGAATGGGAGTTGCTGAGGCATGGGTTTCTAAGGAGTCCTTGCCTAAGTACATCCGTCCCGATGAACTCGCTAACTCATTTAACTTTCACTTCTTGGATTCCAAGTGGGATGTCAAAGAGCTCAAAACAAATATCAAAGAGTCTTTTGAGTTACTAACCACTACTGGTGCACCTGCCTCATGGGTCCTAGAAAATCACGATGTCACTCGATCAGTGAATCGCTTCGATCTTGGATTGCGCGGCGGGGGAGTCGATACTCCGGCGAAGCGTTTTGGTGACGTTACAAAGTTTGATATTAAGCGCGGTACAAAGCGCGCTCGCGCTGCGGCGCTCTTGATGTTAGCTCTGCCTGGTGGCGCATATATCTTCCAAGGCGAAGAGTTGGCTCTTCCGGAAGCAACTGGAATCCCTAAGGATCGTTTAACGGATCCACGTTGGAAGCTCAGC
>CAIWWH010000069.1 GCA_903916385.1 uncultured Actinomycetes bacterium | reverse complement strand
ATACCTGCGGAAAATGTAATGATCCACTCCGGTCAAGAATTGCCTGCTCTGGGAATTAAATACGATCGAATTCTTATAGATGCCCCGTGTACGGGATTGGGAGCTCTTCGGCGTCGGCCAGAAGCGAGATGGCGACGCACCACGCAAGATCTTAAGGAATTGGTGAAGATCCAACGTGAACTATTGGCCTCCGGAGTGGAACTGCTAGCCGAAGGTGGGATTCTTGCTTACGTCACCTGCTCGCCCCACCTTCTGGAGACCAAGGCCCAGGTGTTAGAACTCTTGCATAGGCACAAAGAACTAGAACTCCTCGATGTTCAAGACTTTTTGCCCGAGGGTGTGCCAAATCGGATCCGAAACGTAGATGGAACGCTGCAACTCTGGACGCATAGAGATGATGCAGACTCCATGTTTATGGCGCTTTTTCGGCGCAAATAGTTCATTAGATACTCTTACACCATGGCAATTCGAATCTGTCCGAGCATATTGAATGCCGATCACTCTAGGCTCGCTGAGGAGATTGCAGCGGTTGCCACCTCTGATCTGCTGCATCTGGATGTGATGGACAATATCTTCGTTCCCAATCAAACATTTACCTTAGATGAGTCACGCGAGATAATTGCGTCATCCCCAATTCCAGTGGATACCCATCTTATGATCGCCGATCCCGATCTTCGAGCGGTTCATTATGCGAAAGCGGGCAGCGCTAGTGTGACCTTCCATCTGGAGGCGAGTGCGGACCCTATAGGAACGATCAATCAGCTCCGCTCCGCCGGCTCTCGCGTAGGTATCGCTATCAAGCCAAATACCCCATTCGAGAACGTTCGTGCACTCTTATCTGAGATCGACATGCTTCTCGTGATGACTGTGGAACCTGGTTTCGGGGGTCAAAAGTTTATGAGTGACCAGTTGCCCAAGATTGAAGAGGCTCATCGCGCCATATCAAAGATCACGGTGAAACGTCCTTGGTTACAAGTGGATGGTGGGATCTCCATCGAAACTATTGCGCTTGCAGCAAGGGCTGGAGCGGACACCTTTGTTGCGGGAAGTGCAATCTATCGGGCAGAGGATCCCGCGGAGGCAATTCGCACCCTACGAGAATTGGCCGCACAATGAGTTACGACGAGAATTTTCTCCTGCAGAGCATAGAGATCGCAGAGGCGGCAAGCGGTCTGACGGCACCGAACCCCATCGTGGGGGCTGTGATCGTTGATAAATCAGGAGTGATACTAGGTGAAGGATTTCATGCTGGTTTAAAACATGCGGAAATACTGGCAATGGACGCGGCAATTGCCAATGGCCATTCCCTTCAAGGTGCAACTCTTTATTGTTCACTCGAGCCTTGCAATCATCACGGGAAGAATCCTCCGTGTACAGATGCCATCATCGCTGCGGGGATTTCGGAAGTTTACTTTGCTCTCTCAGATCCCAATCCTGTCGCGGATGGTGGCGCCGAAAAATTGCTCTCAGCAGGAATCCGTATTGCGGGCGATCTTCTACAGGAAGAGGCCGCCTATTCAAATAGGGCGTGGTTAACAAAGATTGCCTTGGGACGGCCACGGATAACGGTAAAGATCGCCCAGACAATTGATAGCAGAATAGCTGCGGCAGATGGACGCTCCAAGTGGATTACTTCGGAGGAATCTCGGCAGCATGCCAAGGGGATCCGAGATGGCTTTGACGCTATCTGCGTGGGAACCGGCACGGCCGTTGCGGATGATCCGACACTCAGAGGGGCCACTAGGAACCCACGGCGCTTCGTCATTGGTGAAAGTGGACTACCCACTCTCTCGCTGGATGAGCAAGAAGGTTATACCCACCTTCGAACTCGTAACCTCCATGAAGTGGTCGCCAACTTCGCTGGGCTTGGATTCAACTCAGTTCTGATCGAAGGAGGTCCAGCTCTCTCTTCTGCATTCTTACGCGAGGGCTTGGTAGATGAGGTTCATCTCTATGTGGCCCCGTCGATTATGGGTGCTGGGAAATCAGCTGTAGATATCCCTGAATTCACGGATTTCTCACAGCAACTACACTATGAGTTAACGGCACTTTCCATTGTCTCTGGCGATATCTTCGCTACCTACATTAAAGAGGATTACGCATAGTGTTTACCGGGCTCATTGAAGCGATCGGCGAAGTGAGTCGCGTCGACCATACCCGTGATGCTTTGACGTTGACCATTAGGACCCCTCAGGGTTACGGTCCCTTTGCTCATGGTGAATCTATCTCCGTTGATGGGGTCTGCCTCTCCGTTATCGCCTCAACTGAAACTTCATTCTCTGTAGATGTGATGCGTGAGACCCTGCAGGTTACCTCTCTCAAAAACGTTGCCCTAGGAAGACGGGTTAATTTGGAGCGCGCCATCGTTGCGGGTGGTCGCATGGGTGGTCATTACGTTCAGGGCCATGTGGATGCAGTGGGCAGAGTTGAGAAGCGTCTTCCAGGAGATAAGTGGGAGTACTTCACATTTTCCATCCCAAAAGAGTTCACTCGATATATTGTGAAGCGCGGTTCCATAGCAATCCAGGGCGTTTCACTCACGGTAGTCGATGTTTCGAAGAAGCATCTGGTTGTTTCACTGATTCCGGAAACTCTCCGTGCGACGAATCTTTCGACTCTTCAAATAGGTGACGAGGTGAATTTCGAGGTCGACATTTTGGCTAAGTACATAGAGAAAGCGCTTGGAAAAGCTAAGTGACATTAGAGAAGGCGCTAGCAGAGCTCCGACAAGGAAAATTTCTTCTTGTAACAGATGATCCTGGTCGTGAGAACGAAGGAGATCTGATCCTTCCGGCTGAGTTTGCGACGACTGAACGAATCGGTTTTATGGTCCGTCACACCTCCGGAATTATCTGCGTAGCAATAACTCCTGAAGCAGCCGATAAATTTGATCTGCCACCAATGGTTCTTCGCAATGAAGATCACAAGGAGACGGCATTCACGGTCTCTGTAGATAAGCGAATTGGGAGCACCACCGGAATTTCTCCCGCGGAGAGGGCCGCCACCATCGTGGCCTTGTCTGATACGGAGAGCTCCCCGGCAACATTCACACGACCTGGACACGTCTTTCCCCTGCGGGCGCACCCTAGAGGTCTCGTAGGTCGCCAAGGTCATACCGAGGCTGCCATCGATCTCATGCGGATGGCGGGGTTGCGACCCGCCGGAGTGCTCAGTGAGATCGTGGGGGAGCAGGGAGAGATTCTTAAGGGGGAGGCGTTGCGGAGCTTCGCTGAAGAATTCGGAATTGCACAAATATCTATCGCGGAGATCATCGCAGAGATGAGCGAGCTTCCCATTATGCACCGAGAGGTACATCCCTTAGCAAGTGCGCTTCTCCCGCGAAATAGCCACGACTGGAAGATTCATATTTATCGTGGTTCGCAAGGTGAGAGTCACATAGCGATGGTCCTGGGCGAATTAATAGATCCAACCCTCCTGCGAATCCACTCGGAGTGTCGAACAGGTGATGTTTTTCATTCGGCGCG
Source organism: uncultured Actinomycetes bacterium (assembly GCA_903916385.1). Taxonomy (GTDB): domain Bacteria; phylum Actinomycetota; class Actinomycetes; order Nanopelagicales; family Nanopelagicaceae; genus PALSA-747. The sequence continues at coordinate 32,741 of CAIWWH010000069.1, read as the reverse complement.
CTGTGATTGTGGCGCTCAACTGCATGAGGCGATGCGGAGAATTGAAGGCGAAGGCAGCGGCATCGTCGTCTATTTAGATGGCCACGAAGGTCGAGGTATTGGTCTTGTAAATAAGATTAGAGCGTATGCCCTACAAGACAAAGGCTTTGACACCGTTACCGCCAATGAGGCATTGGGCCTTCCAGTCGACGCCAGACAATGGGAGGACTCCATCGGGATCTTGCGCGACCTTCAAGTAGTTCGAGTCCGACTTATGTCTCATAATCCACTCAAGGCGGCCGCTCTAGTCGCCGCTGGGATTCAGGTAGATATTGAGGCGACAGATACCCATCTGACCGCCGAGAACCGTGATTACCTGAGTACCAAGCGCACGCAATTGGGGCATGATTTAACGATTTAAGGGGCATGTAAACTGCTCACTTCACAACTTTAGAGCGACCGGGGGAGTAGTCATGAGCGGGGAAGGTACACCAGCCGAGGAGTTTTCTCGCACCCTGAACTCCCATTCGGCGGCGGGCAAGAAGATTGCAATTGTGGCTGCGAGTTGGCATGCCGAAATAGTTGAAGCGATGGTTGAACGCGCGGTCTCTGAATTGGAAAGAGTCGGGGCGTCGCAGATTTCAATCTTTCGCGTGCCGGGCTCTTTTGAAATCCCCGTGATGGTTGCAAACCTCGTCGAGAAATTTGATGGGTTTATAACTCTCGGTCTTGTTCTTCGGGGCGAGACAGCTCATTTTGAGTATGTCTGTTCGGGGGTCACACAGGGCATCGTCGAAATTTCAGTATCCTCCAAAAAACCGATCGCCTTCGGAGTATTGATGTGTGAAACGCTTGACCAAGCTATCAATCGCAGTGGCGTGCCAGGTTCCGCTGAGAACAAGGGAGTCGAATGCGCTCAGGCGGTAATCGCCACCTTGAATGCGATCGACTCAACTAAAGTTGACGCATGAAGAATTTTGACGATCTCTGGGCAGAGCTCAAAGAGAAAGCCCTTGCGAGACCAGAGGGTTCATCGACCGTGGCCGCTCTGGACTCTGGAATTCACGCCATGGGCAAAAAGATTATTGAAGAGGCTGGAGAGGTTTGGCTCGCTGCAGAACATGAGAGTGATGAGGCCTTGGCGTTAGAAATATCTCAACTACTCTTTCGCCTCCAGATCGTGATGCTGGCTCGTGGAATTTCCCCCGAAGATGTCTACAAAGTTTTGTAGCAGAGTTAGAGGAGCTTTTTAATGTTAAAAGTAGCGATTCCCAACAAGGGTTCTCTCTCGGATTCTGCAATAGCGATGCTCAAAGAGGCGGGTTATCGCCAGCGCACAGATCCGCGGGATCTGACCTTGATCGATCCCGAGAACGAAATTGAGTTCTACTACCTCAGACCTCGCGACATTGCGCTTTACGTGGCGAGTGGTGAGCTTGAGGTAGGTATAACAGGAAGAGATCTTCTCATTGATAGTGGTGCGGAGTCGCAAGAGGTATTGGCTCTAGATTTTGGGAAGAGCACCTTCCGTTTTGCCGCTCCGATTGGTCAGACAATAAGCGTGCAGGAACTTGCGGGAAAACGGATTGCAACCGCCTATCCAGGTCTTGTTGAAAGACACTTCGCGGAATTGAATCTCGACGTCAAGGTTGTGCGGCTAGATGGAGCAGTCGAAAGCTCGATTCGCCTGGGCGTTGCCGATGCAATTGCCGACGTGGTATCCACCGGTGGAACACTGCGCCAAGCAGGACTCGCGATCTTTGGTGAACCAATCCTGCAGAGTGAAGCGATTCTGATTGAACGACCTTCGAGCGAACGTTCCACCGAGGTAGAGACTCTTCTGCGAAGGCTGCAAGGCGTAGTAATCGCCAGACAATATGTTCTCGTTGATTACGATGTGAAGTCCGAGTATCTCGAAGCGGCATGTGCGCTGACTCCAGGAATCGAGTCGCCCACGATCTCACCTTTGCAGCGCAGCGATTGGAATGCAGTGCGGGCGATGGTCAAGCGCAGCGAAATCAACCGCATCATGGATGACCTCTGGAAGGTCGGTGCGCGAGGAATTCTCGTCACAGATATCCACGCCTGCCGCTTATAAGGAATCTACTTCGCTCTTCGCGGACGCGATTCCCATAAGTTCTAAAACACCAATGAGATCTCCATCTGAGATCGAAGCCTGAGCGGCTGCAACCACCACTGGTTTTGCATTGAAAGCAATGCTCAGCCCGGCGATCTCCATCATCCCTAAATCATTTGCGCCATCTCCAATGGCCACCGTCTGAGCCAAAGGAATGTGCAGTTCGGCAGCTAGGTAACGCAAATACTCTGCCTTTGCATCCCGATCAATCACATCTCCGACTGTTCGACCAGTCAACAACCCATCTGAAATCTCGAGCGTATTGGCTCTGAAGAAGTCGACTCCGACAGCTTCCAAGATTGGCGAAATGATGTTCTCAAAACCTCCTGAGACGACCGCAACTTTGTATCCATGGTGATGCAGGAGATCAACCATTCTTTGAGCGCCTCTGGATAGCGAAATCTCTTCCCGGACCCGTTCGAAAATCGTCTCCGGCAATCCCTGGAGGAGCGCTACCCGCTCTTTTAGTGAGGCCCTGAAGTCCAACTCACCGCGCATCGAGCGCTCCGTTATAGCTGCTACCTGTTCGCCCACTCCTGCATGGAGCGCTAACAAGTCGATGACCTCTTGTTGGATAAAAGTTGAATCCATATCCAGGACGACAAGACCTTTATGCGCCACTTCTTACTTCTCGTTCTCTTCCGAGAAATCAATGGCAACATCAATTCCTGAAGCAAGAGAGAAGGCGTTGATATCCTCTTCAATGGCTAGAACATGAGCCGGGTCACACGCAATTAAGAAGCCCAAGATTAGGCGTCCACGTAGGGCGATCTTCTGAACCTCTCTGATCTCCAGCGTGAAGGGCTCTAGAACTGCGCGTAGAGAATCCTCCACCCCTGGCTGATCCGCAGCGGAGAGAAGAATTAAAGCGGTGAAGTCACATTGTCGGGTAGCCATGAGGCGAAGATTAGCCTGTAAGGCCCTGCGGAACGGTATCTTTCACCCTTGTGAGCCTCGTACTGGAATTTAGCGCTGTCTCGGTTGTACGAGAGGGAAGAACAATCCTTGGCCCGATTGACTGGTCGGTCTCCACAGGGGAGCGCTGGGTCGTTCTAGGTCCAAATGGAGCGGGTAAGAGCACCCTCTTCTCGTTGGCTGGATCACTTATCCATCCCACATCTGGCACCGTCTCTATTTTGGGCTCACGCCTTGGCGCTACCGACGTCTTCGAACTACGTCCACGAATCGGCATCACTGCAAGCGCAGTAGTAGAGATGATTCCATTTGATGAGAGCGTGATGAATGTTGTGATGACCTCTGCATATGCAGTCGTCGGACGCTGGCAAGAGAGTTATGACTTGTGGGATGAATCCCGAGCCATGAGCCTGCTTACGATTTTAGGTGTACGTGATCTGCGGGAACGTACCTTTGGCACTCTGAGCGAGGGCGAGAAGAAGCGCACACTGATTGCACGAGCGCTCATGCCTAATCCCGAGATTCTTTTACTCGATGAGCCCGCTGCTGGGTTAGACCTCGGAGGTCGCGAAGATCTCTTGCAACGCCTAAATGGTCTGGCTTCCGATCCGACCAGTCCCAGCACCATAATCGTGACGCACCATGTCGAGGAGATCCCGCGCGGAACTACGCACTGCCTCCTCTTGATGGATGGGGTTGCCATCGCACAGGGAGAATTGCGCCATGTGCTCACTTCGGAGAATCTCTCTCGGGCTTACCAGATAGCAGTTGAAGTGCAAGAAGAGGGCGGTCGATTCTTCGCTCGCGCTAAGGATAGATAGGGGAGCAGATGTTTCACTTTACATTTCTACAAGCGGCGGTGACAGGCCTGGTGCAGGGAATCACCGAGCTCTTCCCGGTTTCCAGCTTGGGTCATTCTGTCTTAGTCCCTGCGTGGCTCGGCGGTTCATGGCGTGCATTCTCTGATACCCCTCAATACCTGCTCGTTGCAGTAGCCCTCCACCTCGCTAGTGCTATCGCTCTCTTCATAGTTTTTGCACCCCGTTGGATTGCGATCCTTAAGTCGCTCTTCACCTGGAAGAAGGGGAGTTCTGCTTTCAGGCTCTTCTGGCTCCTTGTTCTGGGAACTATTCCTGTCGCTCTCGTCGGCTTCGCTTTTAACAATTTCTTTCAGCGTAACTTTCAGAAACCTCTGAGTTCTGCCATCTTTCTGACAGTCAACGGCTTGGTCCTCTTTGGCGCTGAGCGGTTAACATCTCGTCGCCATGCTCACTCGGTCCCAGCGGATCAAAACCTCGCGATTGTGGAAAGAGTCTCAGCTGGTCAAGCCGTCGTCATTGGTGTCGGACAGAGCGCTGCACTTTTTGCGGGCATCAGTCGCTTTGGTGTAACCATCTCCTTTGGAATGCTGCGCGGACTCTCGCGTTCGGTTGCCGCGGATTTCGCCTTTTTGCTCTCCTTCCCAGTCATTCTTGGCGCCTCCATGGTGAAGTTACCTAAGCTAGGACATGGCGCACTTGCTGGCTCATATGGCGCTCTAACGTTTGCAGCCGGAGTGGCCTTCGTGGCAACGATTTTTAGCGTCAAGGTTTTAACGCGTTGGTTTAAGAACAACTCTCTCCGTCCTTTCGCGGCATATTGCTTGGTCGTGGGCGTGATCTCTATCGTGAGGTTCGGTTTCTTCAACTAATGTTCGTTGGCCTCGGCACGGTAATAAATATCGGAACCATCGTCCTTGGTTCTGCACTAGGCATACTCGGTGGTGCCAGATTCCCGGACAGATTACGGACGCTAATCACAGATGTACTCGGATGTGTAACCCTTATTAATGCAGCCGACAATCTGCGAAGTGTTTGGTCCCATGCCTTTGTGTCAGCGGTTCCGAAGGGGTGGACAACTTTGGGAACGCTGGCCGCTCTTATATTGGGTGGGGTCCTCGGTTACTTGTTGCGTGTTGAAGGACGTTTAGAACTCTTTGGGCTAAGGATCAAATCTCGCTTTGGTGCGCGCGATAAAGGTTCTTTCCTGGAGGGTTTCATGGCTGCTTCACTCTTGTTCGCGATTGGACCTCTTGCCATATTGGGAAGCATCAGCGATGGAATGCACACGGGTATCCAGCAACTCGTTCTTAAGAGCACCCTCGATGGATTCGCTGCGATGGCCTTTGCCACTACTTTCGGGTGGGGCGTTGCATTCTCTGCCGTACCTGTTGCGATCTATCAGTTCTCTTGGACCGCCATCGGATTCTTCCTCGGAAATATTCTCACCCAGTATCAGGTGCAATCTCTTACAGCGGTAGGGGGAGTCATGCTCTTCGGAATCGGATTGCGCTTGCTCAATATCAAGTTCATAGCAATCGGCGATCTACTTCCGGCTCTGATCTTTGCGCCGCTAGTCGCCCTAGCGGCGCATCAATTCATTTAAACCTCTAGAAAGTGGATGCGTCAATCACGAAGCGGTACTTCACATCGCTTGCGACGGTTCGTTCGTACGCCTCGTTGATGTAGTCAGCCTTGATAACCTCGACATCACTCACAATGTTGTGCTCTGCGCAAAAGTCGAGCATCTCCTGTGTCTGAGGAATTCCACCAATCATGGATCCAGTAAGTGACCGTCTTAAACGCAACAAGTTGAAGGCGCTAACGGCGTAAGGCTTCCCTGGTAGACCAATGACCACGACAGTGCCATCCATCTTTAAGAGATTGAGATAGAGATTGATATCCAATTCCGCTGACACGGTATTGAGAATCAGATCAAAACTTTCAGCGAGCGATGCGAGGGCTGAAGGATCCTTAGTGATCACGAAATGCTTGGCTCCCATTCGCATTGCATCAGCTTCTTTCTCAGCCGAGTGAGAAAAGACTGTGACTTCTGCGCCCATGGCGGCGGCAAATTTGACCCCCATATGTCCAAGTCCACCTAAACCTACAATGCCCACCTTCTTGCCAGGACCCGCCTTCCAGTGGCGCAAGGGGGAGTAAAGGGTGATTCCAGCACAGAGAAGAGGAGCCACACCAGACATGTCGAGGCTATCTGGAACCTTCAGCGCGTAATTCTGATCAATGACAAACTTGTTGGAATACCCGCCAAGAGCAGGTGTAACTCCATCACGCTCTAGCCCGTTATAGGTACCGGTCATGCCCTTCAGACAGTACTGCTGTTCGCCAGCTTGGCAATTTTCGCATGTACCGCAGGAATCGATGAAGACACCAACGCCAACTCGATCCCCAACTGCAAATTTAGTTACAGACGGACCAACTTCCGTGACGATACCAACGATCTCGTGTCCGGGAACCAAAGGGACAATAACATCACCCCACTCCCCGCGGGCAGTATGAATATCAGAGTGGCAGATGCCGGCATAGGTGATATCAAATGCCACATCACCATCGCGAAGTGCGCGACGATTGAAGGTATAAGGGACGAGAGGTGTATTGACCTCTAAAGCTGCATATCCACGAGTTTCCATGGCGGGAAGGTACCGTACTTAAAACAACTATGCGTGTCCGAGAAGGGAGTTGAACCCTCAAGCCCTTGCGGGCACTAACACCTCAAGCTAGCGCGTCTGCCAATTCCGCCACCCGGACAGGTGCAGCCTGTGAGCAATAGCCCCGACTGAGTGAGCAATGATACCAAGACAATCTTGGTCAAGTTGCCAGGGCTGGGGCAGAATAGAGAGATGGATAACACAGAACTCATCGCACTAGAGGACGACTGCATTCAGATTCTGCAGGAACTCATCCGTATTCCTAGCGTCAATTACGGCGAAGGGAAGGGGGACGAGGAGGCCGTCGCCCGATATGTGGTCGCCAAACTCGCCGAGGTGGGGATTGACTCCGAACTCATCGAGTCGGGCTCTAAGCGATTCAATGTTGTTGCGAGAATCCCCGGCGAAGATAGATCTCGTCCAGGCCTTGTCGTACACGGCCACCTTGATGTCGTCCCCGCTAATGCGGCTGATTGGAGTTTCGATCCTTTCTGCGGCGATATCAAGGACGGCTATGTTCTTGGGCGTGGTGCTGTCGATATGAAAGATGGCGATGCCATGTTTCTAGCGATCGTTCGTTCGTGGGCTCGCACTGGATATGTACCCCCTCGAAACATCCTCTTGGTCTTCTTCGCTGACGAGGAGGCAGGTAGCACTTTTGGCTCGCATTGGATGGTGGATAATCGACCAGAGATTTTTGAAGGGTACTCAGAAGCGATCTCTGAGGTAGGTGGATTTTCGGTAACGATAACCGGTGGGCACCGCCTCTACTTTATCGAAACAGCTGAAAAGGGTATCCAGTGGATGGAGATTACGGCGCGCGGAACTGCCGGCCACGGTTCATTCATCAATTCGGATAACGCAGTTACAAAACTTTCTCGGGTCATCTCTCGGATTGGCTCACATGTCTGGCCTCAACGCGAGACCGCTACCGGAGCAAAGTTCTTTGGGAAGATTGCAGAACTGACGGGGGAAGAGTACGACCCTGCTCGTGCAACTGACTTACTCAAACATATTGGTGGGGCAGCTCGCATGATGGGTGCCACAACACAGAACACAGCCAATCCTTCCATGCTGAACGCGGGTTATAAGGCAAACGTGATTCCAGGCTCTGCTAGCGCCGTTGTTGATGGCCGCTTCCTGCCAGGTTTTGAACATGAACTAGAAGAGACGATGCGCCAACTGGTCGGCGAGGATGCTGAGATTTCAGTGCAAGTGCGTGACAAGGCACTCGAAGTAGATTTCTCTGGTTCACTAGTTGAGGCAATGAGTGCAGCGATCCTTTCGCAAGACCCAGAAGGAATTCCCGTCCCATACTTGATGAGTGGCGGCACAGATAACAAGGCCCTTAGCGATCTTGGAATTGTTGGCTACGGCTTCTCTCCACTGCGCCTTCCCGCGGATCTGGATTTCTTCGCGCTCTTCCATGGGGTTGACGAGAGAGTGCCAGTAGAAGGGCTCAAGTTTGGCGTTCGAGCTCTCGCACACTTCCTCGACAACTGCTAGTTAAGAGAACTGACAGTTAATTAGCGCGGGGAGCGGAGACCTCATCCAGAGCCTCACGAACTGGATCGGGAATCTCTATCTCCTCGACCGAGAGAGCACCGCGCAGCTGCGCACCCGTGCGAGCACCGACGATTGCACTTGCAACACCGGGTTGATCTCGCACCCAACTCAACGCCACTTCTGTCGGTGAGTAGCCAAGGCCCTCAGCAGCAACGCAGACCGCATCAACTATCGCCCGAGAGCGATTATCGAGATACGGTGCGATGAAGGCAGAGAAGTGGGGGCTGGCACCGCGCGAATCGGAAGGAGTTCCCGACCGATACTTGCCCGTTAGAACCCCACGCCCTAAAGGTGACCAGGCTATGAATCCGACCCCCACCTCTTTCGTTGCTGGCAGCAACTCTGACTCGGCGGCGCGGTTAAGAAGGGAGTACTCGGATTGGGTTGAACTGAGTGCAACCTTTCCAAAGAAGGGATTTTGAATAGTTGCAGCGCGGGCCAGTTGCCACGAAGCAAAGTTGGAGACGCCAACATATCTCACTCGACCACTGGCTACTGCGAAGTCAAGAGCCGAGAGCACCTCTTCAAGGGGAGTTGTCGGATCCCATTGATGGATCTGCCAAAGGTCCACATATTCAACCCCTAGTCGATCGAGCGAAGCATCGAGGTCATTGAGAAGCGAGGAGCGCGAGTTGTTGATGGCTCTCTCTCCTGACTTAAAAGAGATCCCAGCTTTAGTCGCAATTGTTATCTCGTGGCGATCGACAAGAGTTCCCAAGAATCCTCCGATGACGCGCTCTGAATCTCCATCGCCGTAGACCGCGGCGGTATCGATAAAACTACCCCCGGCATCGAGATAGGTGCGCAGTTGATTGGCCGCCTCGTGTTCGTCTGTATCGCGACCCCATGTCATCGTTCCAAGTCCGATTCGTGAGAGTTGTAGGCCGGTTCTCCCCAGGGTGCGCATCTCCATGAGGTGACCATAGCAACCCTGCGGCGGAAATCTCGGTAATCTACGAACATGGCAAAAGTTGCAGGGTGTGAAGTAATTCTGGTCCGCCACGCCCATTCCACAGCCAACCTAAAGGGAATTCTGGCGGGACGCGATAACCGAGTTGCCCTCTCTCCCAGAGGTAAGCAAGAAGCAGAAGAGCTCGCTGAGCATCTCGATCTATTCGAGTTTGATGGCATCTTCAGTTCACCTCTCCGCCGCTGCCGCGAGACGATCGCGCCCTTCTTGGAACGGCGTGGCTCAAAGGCGCTTTACCTTGATGGCTTGCTGGAGATGGAGTACGGAGATTGGTCGGGTAAGCCCCTTGCATCGCTGGCAAAAGAGGATCTTTGGAAATCTATCCAGACCCGTCCGAGCACTGTGAGATTTCCGCACGGGGAGAGCTTTTCAGAGATGTCGCTGCGCGCTAATCAGACCGTGCTAGATCGAGCAAAGGGAAAGAAGAGGATCCTCGTCGTCTCTCATGGGGATGTCATCAAATCGATGGTGGCGTTTCACTTGGGACTCTCTCTCGATCAATTCCAACGGATCTCTATAGATCCGGCTTCCGTGACCACAGTTCGCCTACCTAGCTCGCAAGTTGTATCGGTCAATGTCACTTCGCACTTATCCAAGCCGCAACACGGAAAGATGGTTCGACGAGATAGGTTTTCTTTAGGCGGAGGTCAAGGTCGGATATGAGCAGAATTATTTACAGACACGAAAACGTCACGCGCTGCATTGTTGGCACGGTCGGTTTACCAGGTGAGCGACAGTTCTTCCTTCAGGTGATTTCTGATCAAGAGAGAACATGCATCGCGATTGAGAAGAGTCAGGCTGCCGCTTTATCTGAACGCTTGAGAGTCATGATGCGTGAATTGCGCCGCAGTCAGTTGGCCAGTCTTGATGAGCTGAACATCGTCAGCGAACGCGATGACACCGCGCTTGAGTTTCCCATCACCGAGGATTTTCGCGCGGGCGTTATAGGGATTATTTGGGAACAAGAGACTCAGCGCATCCTGGTTGAAGCTCAAGGGATTGGTGATGAGAGCCTCACAGAACTTCTCGATGATGATGAAGCGCTGTTGATTGAAGATGCTCCGGACCTTCTCTCCTTCAAACTGCGTATCCACCAGGCGAGAGCCTTCTGCGATCGGACGGATGCCGTCGTTGCAGCGGGGCGGCAACCTTGCCCATTCTGCGGTTTGCCGATTGATCCCTCCGCGCACCTCTGTCCTCGTGCGAATGGCTATCGCCGTTGACTCCAGCTCAGGAAATTATTGTTAATGGCGAGATGAGGGTAGAGGGTCGCTTCGTGGACGCCTCTAATGCCACACTATTTGCGCACTGTGCGGTGGGCGAAGAAGAGGTTGCCGTCATTTACAAGCCGATTGCCGGAGAGCGACCTTTGTGGGACTTTCCTGATGGAAATTTGGCGAATCGGGAGTTGGCGACTTATCTCCTCTCGGAGTCTCTGGGGCTTCATCTCGTCCCCTTCACAATTGTGCGAGAAGGACCCTTTGGTCTTGGAATGGTGCAAGAGTGGATCGAGATAGACGAAGAATTGGATATCGTCGAGTTAGCTCAAGGGCCCTCAGAGCGAGTTCGAGATATGGCCCTCTTTGATGCAATCATTAACAATACCGATCGCAAATTTGGACATATCCTGCCGACTAGTTCAGGTGAGATTTATGGTTGCGATCACGGCGTGACATTTCACGAAGATCCCAAGTTGCGCACTGTTCTCTGGCAGTTCGCCTCCCTCGAATTTAGTGATCGCGAGATCGCCATCTTAGAGCGCGCCAGGATGGTGGCACCCGGATTGCTTGCCGGGCTCATTACTCCAGCCGAATTGCTGGCTCTGGTCGCGAGAATTGATGACTTGCTGCTGCAGGGTCGTTTCCCCGAACCAAGTGAGGATTGGCCAGCCGTCCCTTGGCCGCCTTTTTAGATAGCCTTAGAGCCTATGGAGATTTTAAATAGCCCTTGGCCTAATCCCGCACTCTCATCTTTAGATGTACCAGTGCCTGCGTTAAATCTCGTGAGCACTAGTGGAGAATTTGCGATGGAGCCGGGCTCGATTCAACGGATGTATATCTGTGGCATTACTCCGTATGACGCGACCCACCTTGGCCATGCGGCCACTTATCTCACCTTCGATCTCATTAATCGCTACCAGCGACTTGCTGGTGGTGAGATGAAGTTTGTTGAAAACATTACGGATATAGATGAACCGCTCCTCGAAAGAGCTGCTCGGGATTCGACGGATTGGCAGAGCTTGGCACAACGCGAGACAGATCTCTTTGCTGCGGATATGACAGCGCTACGAATCTTCGCTCCGGAATGGTTCGTTCCAGCAACTCAAACGATGGACCTTGTTGCCCTAGCGATAACAAGGATGCATGAGAATGGGTATGTTTACAAAGTTGATAACGATCTTTACTTTCGGGTGAGTGGGTTTCTAGATGAGTTGCCTTACCCTCTCGAGGAGTGTCTGGCGATCTTTGCAGAGCGCGGGGGAGACCCTGAGCGAATTGGCAAAGAACACCCCCTAGATCCTGTCCTCTGGATAGCCAATCGCAATGACGAACCAGGATGGGAGTCCGTACACGGATTTGGTCGTCCTGGGTGGCATATTGAGTGCGCAGTTATCAGTCTGCGCTATCTGGTAGGTGAAGATTTTCGTGCGCGCGTCACAGAGCGTGCGACTCTGATAGATCTACAAGGTGGAGGCCGAGACCTCATCTTCCCTCATCATTACATGTCAGCTGTCCAAGTAAAGGCTATTACCGGACAAGAGTTCGCTCGAGGCTACGTTCATACGGGCTTCATCGGACTCGACGGCGAGAAGATGAGTAAGAGCAAGGGAAACCTAGTCTTCGTCTCGAAGCTTCTGGAAGCAGGAATCGATCCAGTCGTTATTCGTTTCGCACTCCTCACGGATCACTACTCACAAGATCGCATGTGGAGTGATGAACGCTTGCGAGTCGCCACTGAGGAGGTAGTGCGTATTCGGGCGGCACTTTCAAGGAATGAGGTTGCTCCTACTACCCAGGTTGTTGCAACAATAGTCGAGGCCTTGGGGCGTAACCTCGATACCCCGGCCGCTCTGCAGGCACTAACTGACTGGGTAGAGGCCACTGAATCTGGAGTGACAGGTGGGTCCTCGGGGGAGATCGCCCGCGCTCTCGATAGCGCTCTCGGCCTAGCCTTCTAGGCTAAACTCACCCCCTTATGAAGCAAACCTCCCTACTTCGGGCTGCTCTCGCGGAGCGCACCGTGATCGCCGACGGCGCTATGGGGACAATGTTGCAGGCTGCCAATCCGACCCTCGAGGATTTTCAGGGGTTGGAAGGTTGCAACGAGATTCTTAATGTTTCTCGTCCGGATATCGTAAAAGCGGTCCATCGGGAGTACCTCGATGTAGGCGTAGATGCCATCGAGACCAATACCTTCGGGGCGAACTTCGCCAATCTGGCCGAATACGGCATCGAAGATCGAATTTATGAGTTGGCTCTCGCGGGGGCAAAGTTGGCTCGGGAGGTGGCGGATGAATTCAGCACTCCTACAAAGCCACGCTTCGTCCTCGGCTCGCTTGGTCCTGGTACGAAGTTACCTACTTTGGGTCACACCACCTACAGTAAGTTGAAAGAGGCTTACACCCTCGCATCTCAGGGGCTAATCGATGGGGGAGCCGATGCTCTTCTAGTCGAGACCACTCAAGACCTCCTTCAGGCCAAGGCGGCGGTGAACGGTGCACGCTCTGCGATTGATGGCTCGCAACGAGATATCGTGCTGATTGTTCAAGTGACAGTTGAGACGACCGGCACCATGCTCCTCGGTTCTGAGATCGGAGCAGCGCTCAACGCTCTAGAGCCTCTCGGCGTCGATATCATCGGACTCAACTGTGCGACTGGACCGGCGGAAATGAGCGAACACTTGCGCGCGCTCTCCCAGGGATCCCGGACCCAAATTTCTGTAATGCCGAATGCTGGACTACCTATTCTTGGAAGCGCTGGAGCCGAGTACCCACTCACGGGTCCTGAACTCGCCAAATACTTGGCTGATTTTCGCAAGAGTTATGGAGTCTCACTCGTTGGAGGCTGCTGTGGGACAACTCCAGCCCACCTCAAAGAGGTTGTCGACCTGCTTGGGGGATCCGAGGTAATCACACGCGCCCCTCACATTGAGCGAGGAGCCAGCTCGCTCTATCAATTTGTTCCCTTTCGTCAGGATACTTCTTACCTCTCAATCGGAGAGCGAACCAATGCCAATGGATCACGCGCTTTCCGTGATGCTCTACTAAAGGAGGACTGGCAATCCTGCATCGAAATCGCACGCGATCAGATACGAGATGGCGCACATATGCTCGATCTCTCCGTCGACTATGTCGGTCGTGACGGCGTTAAGGATATGCAAGAGCTCGCGTCACGGTTGGCGACTTCTTCAACACTCCCCATTGTTCTAGATTCAACTGAACCAGCTGTCCTGCAAGCGGGTCTCGAACATCTCGGAGGACGCAGCGTCATTAATTCCGTGAATTACGAAGATGGCGATGGTCCAACATCACGATTTGCCCGAATCATGCCTCTGGTGCAAGAACATGGTGCAGCAGTAGTGGCTCTCACTATTGATGAAGAGGGTCAGGCTCGCTCAACGGAATGGAAGTTGCGTGTCGCATCCCGTCTCGTAGAAGATCTGACTGGTAATTGGGGAATGAATGTCGGCGATATCTTGATCGACTGCCTCACCTTTCCCATCGCAACCGGGCAGGAAGAAACCCGCAAAGATGGCGAAGAGACCATCAACGCTATCCGCGCCCTCAAGCAGAAGTACCCAGATGTACAAACAACTCTAGGAGTAAGTAACGTCTCGTTTGGATTGAATCCCGCCGCCCGCATTGTTCTCAACTCCGTCTTTCTCGCGGAAGCTGTTAAGGCAGGACTGGATTCCGCAATTGTGCACCCTTCAAAGATCACACCGATTGCTCGCATCGATCCGCGCGCTCTTGAGGTAGCACTGGACCTCGTATACGACCGTCGCATCTTTGATGAGAGCGGGGAGTGCACCTACGATCCTTTGACCGTCTTTTTGCAACTCTTTGAAGGCGTCGAAGCCACCTCCACGAAGATTTCGCGCGCCGCAGAGTTGGCCGCCCTTCCTCTTACCGAGCGCTTGGAGCGTCGTATCGTCGATGGAGAGAAAGTTGGTCTAGAAGCTGACCTCTTCGAGGCAATGAGTGTTGGACTAAAACCCTTGGCGATCATCAACGATCATCTGCTCTCTGGCATGAAAGTGGTTGGTGAGCTCTTCGGCAAGGGTGAGATGCAACTGCCCTTCGTCTTACAAAGCGCTGAGGTCATGAAGCAGGCCGTTGCAATCCTTGAACCACATATGGAAAAGAGCGACGATGAGGGTCGTGGAAAGATTTTGCTGGCAACGGTTAAAGGAGATGTGCACGATATAGGTAAAAACCTCGTTGACATCATTCTCTCCAATAATGGATACACCACTGTAAATATTGGTATCAAGCAGACGATTAATCAGATCATCGATGCTGCTCAAGAGAGTGATGTCGATGTTGTGGGGATGAGTGGCTTACTAGTCAAGTCAACTGTGATCATGAAAGAGAATCTGCAAGAGCTTGAGTCGCGCGGACTCGCTGATCGATGGCCAGTGATTCTCGGTGGTGCTGCACTAACGCGCTCCTATGTGGAAGAGGATCTCTCGAATATCTTCCCTGGCACAGTCCGATATGCCAAAGATGCCTTTGAAGGTCTGAAACTGATGGATGCGATGATTGGCATGAAACGGGGAGTGGAAGGAGCAGAACTTCCTGCTCTGCGCGAAAGACGTACCCCAAGAACTGCTCGAGTTACTGACCTTCCCGTTGATACGCAGCGCTCTGATGTGGCAGCGAACAATGTAGTTCCCACGCCTCCTTTCTGGGGTTCGCGCATAGTTAAGGGAATTGCGCTATCCGATTACCTGCCGATGCTCGACGAGCGCGCCCTCTTCATGGGGCAATGGGGTCTCAAGGGTGCTCGCGGCGAGTACGAGGCAATGGTCGAGAGCGAAGGACGTCCACAATTACGTGCCCTCCTTAATCAAGCGCAGTCGCAGGGATGGCTTAACGCTTCCGTGGTCTACGGCTATTTTCCATGTTACAGCGAGGGAAATGATCTCGTGGTGCTGCACCACGAAGGTGAACTCCAAGGAGAAGAGAGAGCGCGATTCACCTTCCCGCGCCAACGCCGTGACCGTCGTTTATGCCTCGCGGACTTCTTCCGCTCAAAGGAGAGCGGTGAGATCGATACCGTTGCTTTCCATGTAGTGACCATGGGCGAATCTGTTAGCAAAGCTACCGCTGAACTATTTGCCGCCAACGAATATCGCGAATACCTAGAACTCCATGGCCTTTCAGTGCAGTTGACCGAGGCCTTGGCAGAGCATTGGCACGCCCGTGTCAGAGCAGAGTTATCTGTCGGCGATGAAGATGCGAAGGATATTGCTGCGATTTTGGATCAGGGCTACCGAGGTTCGCGTTACTCCTTTGGTTACCCGGCCTGTCCAGATATCGAGCAACAGGTCCAACTCTGCGAACTATTAGAGCCAGAGCGCATAGGAGTCATACTTTCCGAGGAGTTCCAGTTGCATCCTGAACAGTCGACGAGCGCCATCATCGTGCATCACCCTGAAGCGAAATATTTCAACGCCGTATGATCGCTCAACAAGATCAGATGCAGGCAGTCCTTTTTGATATGGATGGGACACTGATCAATTCGGAGCCGTACTGGTTGATTGCTGAGACTGCTCTCATGTCTCGCTTTGGTCACCAATGGACTGATGAGGATCAGGCGCATTGCATTGGTGGGCCGTTACCTAAAGTGGGGGCTTACATGTCCTCTCTTGCAGATGGCGCCGAGAGCGCCGAGTACTTCGAGATTGAGTTGGTACGAATGGTCGCGGAGCAGTTCGCGACGGGCCTGGAATTTATGCCAGGAGCTCGCGAACTCGTCGAGGAGTTGACCAACTCGGGAACGCCAATGGCACTTGTCTCAGCTAGTCCACGCTTATTGGTAGATTCCGCGATCGACCTTCTCCCGGCTGGGACTTTCGTTACCTCTGTTTCCAGTCAAGATGTAAAGATCAGCAAACCAGACCCTGAGAGTTACTTATTGGCCGCTGCCCGTCTCAACGTTGAGATCGAGAGTTGCATTGTCATTGAGGATTCCAAGACTGGAATTGACTCAGGACTTGCGAGCGGCGCCGTTGTAATAGGAATCCCACACATCATCACGTATCCACCGACGCCACGGCTCCATCTGCGCCGTGATCTCATCGGACTAACAGCCGCAGATATTCAGAAGATTTTTCACACCGAGAGTCAAGAGGACCCCAATGCAGCCCGAATTTGAATATGGGGATCGAGTTCAACTCTCTGATGCCAAAGGCAAATTGCACACGATTACTCTCAAAGAGGGAGGGGAGTGGCATACCCACAAAGGCTGGCTAATACACGACCAGATTGTTGGCATGCCGCAAGGCTCTGTCGTTGAGACGACCGCTGGACTCAAGTTTCTTGCCTTCAAACCGCTACTAGGTGACTATGTGCTCTCAATGCCGCGTGGTGCAACGATCGTCTACCCCAAGGATGCAGCGCTCATAGTGGGATTCGCGGATATCGCACCAGGGCTACGCGTTCTGGAAGCTGGCGTGGGTTCGGGGGCTCTGACAATCTCTCTTCTTCGCGCGGTCGGTCCAACCGGGGCAGTCGATTCCTACGAGAGGCGGCAAGAGTTTGCCGATATTGCCACTCGCAATGTGACGGAATACTTCCGCGGTAAACCCGAGAACTGGTCTCTGACCCTCGGCTCGCTGCAAGACAAGTCGACGGAGCAGAAGTACGATCGAATGGTTTTAGACATGCTAGCCCCGTGGGAATGCGTGCAACTGGCAGATGGCGTTCTGCATCCAGGGGGAGTCTTATTGGCCTATGTCGCAACAACGACCCAACTATCGGCCATGGCCGAGGCGATCAAAGATTCAGGTCGTTTCACCGAACCAGAAAGTAGCGAGGCGATCATCAGGCAATGGCATCACGAGGGTCTTGCTGTTAGACCGGTTCATCGCATGATCGGACATACTGGTTTTCTGATCCAAACTCGCAGATTAGCTCCTGGTGTCACGGCGCCGCTCCGCAGGCGCCGTCCATCTAAGGGTGCGTATGGTCTTCCAGAGGATGAAGCGGTTATTTAACCCCAAGCAAGTCCACGACGAAAACTAGCGTCTCGTTGGCAGGAATATTTCCAGCTCCTTGCGCTCCATAAGCCAGGGCAGGTGGGATCACGAAGAGGCGGCGTCCGCCAATTTTCATTCCGGGGATGCCCTTCTGCCACCCGAGGATGAGGTTGCTCAGCGGAGCGGTAAAGGGTTGCGCGGTCCAAGAAGTTTGGTAGACGACTCCTGTCTTCCAGGACATGACCACATACTGGGCGGTTACGGTTGATGAAGTGAGGGCTGCTGCTCCCTTTCCAACGATGATGTCTTTCGAGATGAGGGTGGTGGGTGCTGGACCGGATGGCTTGCCAATTACAGGGGCAACTCCAGGGTGATTTGAGACCGTGGGTAGAACTGTGCTCACTTTGGCCTTTCGCGTTACATGGATTGAAGATGTGTTGGCACTAGCAATGGAGGGTGCCACAAGGCTGGCGAGTGCAAGAGCCACCCCGCCGATGCGCGCAACCTTCGTTGGGTAGAAATTCATCAACTAACTCCTTCTAATTCGGTGAGTACGACTTCGCAAAACCCTGTGGGGATACTAGCAAACGCCTAGAGTATGGGCGTGTCAGATCAGAAGACAGAGCGTCTCATCAACCTCACCATGGCCCTGCTCGCTACTAAGCGGTTTCTCAGCAAGAGCGAGATCTTTGAGACGGTAGCTGGATATACCGGAAGCCTGGAGACCAAGGAGAGGATGTTCGAGCGGGACAAAGATGATCTGCGGGCTCTTGGAATCACGATCCACGTTGGAAGTCACGATCCGCTCTTTGAAGATGAGTTGGGCTATCGTATCTACGAGAATGAGTACGAACTGGAGTTAGGAGCCCTTACTCCCAGTGAACTCTCATACCTCTCACTTGCGGCAACGCTTTGGCGGAATCAACTCTTCGCCTCAAGTGGTGAGCAAGCTCTCTTGAAACTTGATGCCCTCGCCGGGACAGCGTTACGCGAAGACTTTGGACATGCTGCTCTCTCGCTAGAAAATGAAACACCTCTCTTTCCTGCGCTCTGGGAAGCGATAACCACCCTGCGCACAATTGTGTTTACGTATCGGAGTAGGAGTACTTCGCGACGCCGCTTGGCACCTTATGGGTTAACACTTTGGCACGGGTCCTGGTACTTGGTGGGCTTGGATCGAGACAAGGAAGAGATTCGCGTCTTTCGAGTCTCTCGAATCACCTCCGAGATCGAATTCGAGAGTGCACCTAACGCGTTCGACATTCCAGCAGATTTTTCGATCTCCTCTCACCTGGTTATGTTGAATACTGGCGAAACCACCAAATTCACGGCGCGCGTTCGCGTAGGTCGGTGTCAGAGCCTGCGTGCCAAATCTACGATCACAAATATTGATAGTGAGTGGGATCGGATCGAGTTCTCTCTCGGTGGCAATTGGCTCGAGCAGTTACTTTGGTTTGGCCCAGATCTGACGCTAGAGGAGCCGGAAGAGCACGTCGCAGAGATTACGAAGATCCTTGGGGACAAATTGTGAGAGAGGGCGCACTGGATCGAGTGGCGCGCGCTCTTAACTTGATTCCTTTCATCACTCACAACCCTGGTCTCTCAGTGGTGCAGATCGCAGAAAGGTTCAACTCGACCCCAGCGCAGATTTCCAAGGACCTGTCGCTCCTTCACATGTGCGGTCTTCCGGGCTACTCGCACCTTGAACTACTGGATATTGATTACGAAGATCCAGAGTACGTTTCTGTGACTGATGCACAAGTATTGGATCAACCTCGTTCCCTGACTCAAGTGGAAGCTCTGACGCTCGTCTTAGGTCTACAAGCTCTATCTGAGTTGTCCACGAATCCAGAGGAGCGTTTAGCCATTACCAATCTGCAAAGTCGAATCGGTGCGCTCTACGAGAATCAAATTTCTGCACAGATAACGATTAGCGATGCAGTCGTAGAGTCACCAGTTATTGCCGAGGTGGATCGTGCGATACGAGAGAAGAGATTTGTAACGATCGAATACAACTCGGCATCGAGCGATTCTTTAACAACTCGCACCATCTTCCCGCTCGATCTCTTCTATCTAAACGGAATTGCTTACTTGCATGCGATAGGTGTCGCGGAGGGCGAAGAGCGCACCTTCCGAATAGATCGCATCCAGAACTACTCAACAGGGGAGATCGACGCCGAGTTCGCCAATGGTTTTACTTCTCGGAACCATGCTTCTGACCATAAGGAAGTACAGATCGAGATGGGGGAAGATGGACTCTTCTTCATCGAAAAACATAACGAAATTGTTACTTCCAGCAACGAGGTCGGCGGGATTTACCAGATCACCTTGACCGTGACCCCAGGGGAGTGGATTCTGCGCACCCTTCTTGCGTGGCCTAGCCCTATAACAGTTGTACAGCCCGCATCACTCTCTCAGCAGTTGAGGGAGCGAATCGCAGGCACGCTCGCCAATTACCAGTAAGATTGCCCCACCTCGAGATTGGAAGTTAAATGGGAGACCTTAAGCCCTGGCACATCGTAATTATTGTCGTCGTATTTGTTGTCCTCTTCGGAGCAAAGCGACTACCTGATTCTGCCAAGTCAGTAGCTAAATCACTCCGAATCTTTAAGGATGAGATGAAGTCTCCTGAAGAGAAGAAGACTGATGGCGGTACCTCTTCAACTCCTTCCAACTAGGAAGTAGCCGGTGACCACTGAAGATAGTGGTCGGATGTCGCTACTGGATCACTTTCGTGAACTCCGTAAGCGTCTAGTCCGTGCTGCGCTATCAATCGCCATATTCGGAGTACTTGGCTGGGTTTTCTACAGCAAGATAGTCCGAGTTCTCACAAAGCCAGTTTGTGATCTTTCGCGCGCTGCCTCAACGCCACACCACTGTGGCGTCCTCTATATTGATGGAGTCCTCGGACCTCTCAATCTGCAGATCTCGGTTGCAATTGTCACTGGAGTAATTCTCTCCTCACCTATTTGGCTCTACCAACTCTGGGCATTCGTTGCACCGGCTTTGCATCGTCGCGAAAAGAAGTACTCGATTCTCTTCATCGCTACCGCAACCCCCTTCTTCGCCGCTGGCGCTGCATTGGCATACTGGATTCTTCCTCTCGCGATCAAGGTACTTCTGGGATTCACCCCAACCACATTGACCAACCTCATCAAATTTAGCGACTACTTAACGTTCGTACTTCACCTTATTCTCGTTTTTGGTCTGGCATTCGAGCTACCAGTCTTCTTAGTCGCTCTGAATTTTGCAGGAGTTCTCTCCGGAAGATCTATCCTCAAGCCTTGGCGTATCGCGGTATTCGGCATCACTCTCTTCTCTGCAACCTTCGTCCCAACAAGCGACCCCTTCACCATGGGCGTTCTCGCACTTCCACTCGTTGGCTTTTACATCTTGGCAGGTGGCATTGCGCTATTGAATGATCGTCGCCGCGCCTCCAAGATAGAAGAGTGAAAGCCCTAGTTGCGATCAACCCTAAGTCGGGCGGCGGCAAAGGGGAGGTCGTTGGCGCGAAGGCTCGTCGCCTCCTCGCGGACTCCACTGATCAAATCTCATTTGTTGAGGCCCATACTCGAGAGAGTTCGCTCCACGAAGTGCGCCATGCCCTAAAATCTGAAAAGTTCGAAGTTCTAATAGCCGTCGGGGGAGACGGTTTTATCCACGACCTACTACCACTTCTGCTGGAGTTCGAAGTTCCTTTGCTCGTCATCCCCGCGGGAACGGGCAATGACATCGCTCGATCACTCGGGACGTTTGGAATGAAGATCCCTGAGATTTTGGAAATGCCTGCAAAACAGGCGCCAGCTGAAATTGATGTTGGCCTCATCTCTCATCATGGAGAAGAGGTTCCATTCGTTCAAATATTGAGTACGGGCTTTGACGCGGTGGTCAACGAACGGGCCAATAACTTTAAAGTCATCAAGGGGAAAAACAAGTACGTCCTGGCTGTTCTCGAGAAGGTCTGGAAGTTCAAGGCCATCGATTTCTCCCTCGAGATTGACGGCGTGAAGCAGCAGCGCCGAGCCATGCTGATTTGTGTTGCCAACGGCGCAAGCTACGGGGCAGGCATGAAGATCGTCCCCTTTGCCAAAGATGATGATGGAGTCTTTGATGTGATGGTGGTGGATCAAGTTTCTCCACTGCGACTTCTCATGGTCTTCCCGCGCGTCTTCTTCGGGAGACACATCAACCACCCAAAGGTGCATTTCTTTACGGGTACGGATATAAAGATTTCCGCCAAAACCGAAGCTTTTGCAGATGGAGAGAGAATTTCAAAGTTGCCCGTCCATATCAAGGTCTCTCCAAGTAATCTGCAAGTATTTCGCGCATGAGTACCCCAGCGGAACGTTACGCTGCCGCTTTACTGCGTAACTCTTACAAAGCTACAAATGAGTTCGCCGCCAAATTTGATTTCCCTCTAGACGACTTCCAAATCAGCGGTTGCCATTCTTTAGAGTCCGGTAGGGGAGTACTGGTAGCTGCGCCGACGGGTGCAGGAAAGACTGTCGTTGGTGAGTTTGCAGCATTCTTGGCGATGGCGCAGGGCAGGAAATGTTTCTATACCGCACCGATTAAGGCTCTCTCCAATCAGAAATTCGCTGATTTCAAAGAGATGTTCGGTGAGAAGAACGTTGGACTTTTGACGGGCGACACCAGCATCAACTCAGAAGCCAACATTGTTGTAATGACGACTGAGGTGCTGCGCAATATGATCTACGCGGACTCACGGACGCTGCAGAACCTCCAATTTGTGGTCATGGACGAGGTGCACTATTTGGCCGACAAATTTCGGGGCGCTGTTTGGGAAGAGATTCTGATCCACCTTCCAGAGAGCACGCAGGTTGCTTCTCTTTCTGCCACCGTCTCCAACGCGGAAGAATTTGGTGATTGGTTAAACGAGGTACGGGGAAATACCGATGTCATCGTCTCCGAAAATCGACCCGTCCCTCTCTATCAACACGTTCTATTTAATAATCGCCTGCTAGACCTCTTCGTCGACGATGGCCGAGTAAACCCTGAGATCGTGCGCCTCGAGAAGGAGAGTTACCGAAATACCCGTGGTGCGGTCTCTGGGCACAAAGGTCAAGGGCGTAACTCCGGTTGGAACGATCGCGGTCCTTCAGTTAAACAACTGAGTCGCCCAGAAGTGATCGAGAAATTGGATCGTGAAGGCTTATTGCCTGCAATCACCTTCATCTTTTCGCGAAATGCATGTACAGCTGCTGTGCATCAATGTTTAGTTGCTGGAATTCGACTCACCAACGCACAGGAGCGGAGCGAGATTCGTGAAGTCGTTTTCCGCGCGACAGCCAATATCCCCGAAGAAGATCTTGTTGTACTTGGATTCTCCGAATGGCTAGATGGCCTGGAGCGCGGCATAGCGGCTCACCATGCTGGACTCCTGCCTTCCTTTAAAGAGACCGTCGAGGAGCTTTTCCAACGAGGTTTAGTGAAGTGTGTCTTTGCGACCGAGACCTTAGCGCTCGGCATCAATATGCCCGCTCGTACGGTCGTTTTAGAGAAACTCGTGAAATGGAATGGCGAGGCACATGTCGCAATTTCGCCAGGGGAGTTCACGCAATTAACCGGAAGAGCTGGTCGACGTGGAATCGACGTCGAGGGAAATGCCGTAATTTTATGGAGCAAAGATATTGATTCGGGATCGGTCGCGGGTCTCGCGTCAACGCGTACCTATCCACTGAAGAGTAGTTTTAAACCCACATACAACATGACTATCAATTTGATCTCGCGATTTGGCAACGTACGCGCGCGTGAATCCCTCGAATCTTCCTTTGCGCAATACCAAGCCGATAAGGCGGTTGTTGGCTTGGCGAGACAGATTAAGCGAAATGAAAAGGCGATTGAAGAGTTGCGCGAGACGATGATCTGCCACGCAGGGGATTTCGAGGAGTATGCAGAAATTCGCTCCGAAATTAAGGCGATCGAAAAGTCATTTGCGAAACTCACTAAAGCCAAACGCATCGTTGCGGAAGATGAACTGATTGCCGCACGCAAAGCGCTGCGCTCCCATCCCTGTCACTCCTGCGGAGATCGTGAGGAACATTCGCGCATTGCAGAGAAGGTTGATCGCCTCGTTCGGGAAACTCGCGGCCTAGAAGAGCGCGTGAGCAATCGCACCGATCTCATCGCAAAGCGCTTTGACCGTGTCCAGATCATGCTGGAGCGTTCTGGTTATCTAAAGAATGGCCAAATCACAGAGTGGGGAGTTCTGCTCGCCAAGATCTACGGCGAGACGGACCTGCTCATCGCGGAGCTCATTAAGCGTGGAAGTTTTGACACACTGGACGGACCTGAGATGGTTTCGGTTTTATCGGCTCTGGTTTTTGAAGCCAGACGCGATGAGTCTCCCAAAATTCCCAAGGGCGCGGTTGAAGAGTCTCTCAATGATTTAATACACCAGTGGTCGTTGATTCACGAGAAAGAGATTGAGATCGGGTTGGAGCCGATGCGCGAACCAGATCTAGCCTTCTGCTGGGCTTCGTATCGTTGGGCGAGCGGACACTCCTTGGCCGCTATTTTGCGTGGCACAGAGTTGACCGTCGGAGATTTTGTCCGTTCCATGAAGCAAATAATTGATCTGCTGCGCCAAATCGGAAATGCATCACCGCATCTATCTCAGACCGTCGAGAACGCTCTCAAACGAATTGATCGTGGAATCGTCTCCTATGCCGGGATCGTCGGATGACTCTCTTATTACTGGATAGCGCTTCCCTCTGGTACCGCGCCTATTTCGGCATGCCAGATACCTTGCTCTCGCCAAGCGGCGAACCCGTAAATGCCATCAAAGGTTTTCTGGATATGTCATCCAGGTTGATAACTCAGTATCAACCATCACGGCTGGTTGCTTGCCTTGAAGGGGATTGGCGTCCCAGCTGGCGAGTAGAACTCTTTCCCGGATATAAAGCTAATCGAGTGGACGAGAGCGGTGAAGAAGAGGAACCTGACACATTGGGACCTCAGATACCTATCTTGCTAGATCTCTTAGAAGCCTTTGGTATTCCAATGGTGGGCGTTGACGATTATGAAGCCGACGACATCATGGCAACTTTCAGTGTCAAAGAGCGCGGACCCACCTACGTTGCCACGGGCGATCGCGATCTTTTCCAACTTGTTGACGATAAACGTCGGGTGAAGATTGTCTACCTTGCTAAGGGAATTTCTAATCATGATCTGGTCGACCGCGCCTGGGTGAGTTCTCGCTATGGCATCCCAGGGGAGCGGTACGCCCTCTTTGCCATGATCCGCGGCGATGCATCTGATGGTCTGCCCGGAGTTAGGGGGATTGGAGAGAAGGGCGCCGCGCTGATTGCAAACAATTTCGCAACAATCGAAGAGGCGCTAACTGCTGCATACGCACAAGACGAGAGATTGCCGAATAATCTGCGAAAGAAGTTGATTGAAGGATCAGAGTACGTGGCGATCGCACCAAAACTTGTGCACTGCGCCCTTGATGTCCCAATCCCACCTATGTCGATTGCCATGCCCAAGCGCCCAGAGAATATAGAGAAGATCTGGCAATTCAAAGAAGATTATGGGCTGGGAGCCTCGGTGGACCGAATGATTGCGGCACTCAATTGGTAGTGAGCAAGGTCCTGGTTGTAGTTCCAACCTACAACGAGGCACTCAATATCACCGATGTGATCACTAGATTGCGAAAGGCCGCTCCAGACGTCCACATTTTGATCGTCGATGATAACTCCCCAGATGGAACCGGAGAGATTGCTAATTCCCTTAAGGACGAATCTACTTTCGTACTTCATCGTGCCAAAAAAGGTGGATTGGGTCCCGCATATTTGGCGGGTTTTGCTTGGGGATTAGCTCAAGGCTACGGACGATTTGTAGAGATGGATGCGGATGGCTCGCACCAGCCAGAAGAGCTAAGACGGCTCTTGGAGGCAGCAGATAAGGCAGATCTGGTCCTTGGAACCCGGTGGATGGAAGGCGGTTCGGTGATCAACTGGCCGCTTTCTAGGAGGTTGATATCGCGTTTTGGAACAAAATATGCCTCTGTTGCCCTCGGTTTGCAGTATCGCGACCTCACCAGTGGGTACCGAGTTTTAAGTCGACGGATGGTCGATGCCATCTTTTCCGCCAATTTGTCGACAGTGGGTTATGGATTTCAGATCGAAATTGTTCGCATCGCGCATTCGCAAGGACTGGCAATTGCGGAGGTTCCAATTACCTTCATAGAGCGGGTAGCCGGAAGTTCGAAGATGAGTCGAAAGATAGTTGTGGAGGCCTGGCGAAAGACAACGATCTGGGGTTTCCAGCGTATTGTATATCGCCGATAATCTACATTATGTAAAGTAAAAAGCATGAGAGAGAATTACTCCTCGAATGCGATAACGCTCCACTCCTCCGGCATATGGGTGTCATAGACGCCATGCGATCGCAGTGCGCTAGCTGGATGCGGTGAGATCTCTCTTCCATCTACAACCTTCTTATCAAAACGCCCCAGAAAGAACTTCCAGAGGTCACCGTCTGCGGGTGGCAACTGGCGTCCATCTGCCAGGTATTTGAGGCTCTGCCAAGGGATAGCGAGTTCGACCGACCATCCCTGGTCGGTGCTAGTTGGGTCATTAAGAGTTCCCTTGAGGCCTACGGCGCTGCGTAACCCCGGCATATCGAACTCTCGAAATGCCCAGCGCACGCCCCTCGGGTGTGTGCCAACCCAAAAGGAGGCACCCGTGCGGTCGTAATCGCCTCCAAAGGTGTAGACACCCTTCGCATGGATATCGAAGAGCTCGGGTGGGAATCGGTGGGTGTCTTCTAGGGCTTCCCGCCAAATAAAGAAGACCTCATAGATCGTATTGCGAGCATTGACTTCAAATTCGTAATAAGCATCCCCGCCATCAATGAAGAGCTCGAGATCATTTTCGAGGAAGATGAGGCTGTCTCGCTCTGTGAGGTGGGCCTGGATATTGGGCTCCTCGGCGGTCATGGCCACATACAGGTAGTCAGCGCTCCACAGAATTGCGCAACGCGTCTCGAACTCAGCGCGCTCCCCCGTAGCCATATCTACGAAAGGCCTACTCCACGTTGCATCACTCCATACCGACTTTTCAACATCTCCATCGACTTCAAAATCAAAGTCAATCTTCTTTGCGATGTAATCAGCCACAGGGATCTAACCGTTGATCGCTAGTTCGGAGATCGGAGTGCACGAGCAGACTAGATTGCGATCTCCGAAGACCCCGTCGATGCGACCAGTCGCTGGCCAGTACTTACCCTTGTGAGCCATATCAGGATCGCTGCCCAGTGGATAAGCAGCCACTTCGCGTGAATATTTGCGATTCCAGTCGCTTCGTAAGAGGTCACTATCGGTATGTGGGGCAAAGCGAAGTGGAGACTCTTCGATCGTTAACTCGCCATGTTCAATATCAGAGATTTCAGCTCTAATGGAGATCATCGCGTTAATGAAGCGATCAATCTCAGCAATATCTTCGGACTCAGTTGGCTCGATCATAAGAGTTCCAGCGACGGGAAAGCTCACTGTTGGCGCATGGAATCCATAATCCATTAAACGCTTCGCGACATCATCGACGGTCGCTCCAGTCTTCTTCGTGATCTCACGAAGATCAACGATGCATTCGTGGGCGATGTAACCGTGCGCGCCCTTATAAAGAACCGGAAAGTGAGGATCCAATTTCTTAGCGATGTAGTTAGCCGAGAGAATTGCCACCTCAGTTGCTTTGGTTAAACCATCCCCACCCATCATCTGTATGTAACTCCATGAGATTGGCAAGATGCTGGCAGAACCGAAGGGTGCTGAACTAACAGGTCCTGGACCTGATGCAGAACCAACTGTGAGATCTAGGGGATGGTTAGGAAGGAATGGAGCTAAGTGGGCCCGAGAGATTACCGGTCCAACACCTGGTCCTCCCCCGCCATGCGGAATACAAAATGTTTTATGGAGATTAAGGTGCGAAACATCTGCGCCAAATTTTCCAGGCTGCGCCAGCCCAACGAGAGCATTGAGATTCGCACCATCTACATACACCTGTCCCCCGGCATCATGGACGAGACCACAAATCTCCGAGATGGCCTCTTCAAAGACTCCATGTGTTGATGGATATGTCACCATCAAAGCAGCAAGTCGTTCGCTGTACTCTCCGATCTTTGCCTTGAGATCATCCACGGAAACATTGCCCGCAGCGTCGCACTCAACAACGACCACCTTCATTCCTGCCATTACGGCGCTAGCAGCATTGGTGCCATGGGCGCTGGACGGAATGAGACAAATGTCACGAGCACTCTCACCATGTGCATCGAGGCAGTTACGAATTGCAAGTAGCCCTGCAAACTCGCCCTGCGAACCTGCATTCGGTTGGAGCGATACGGCGTCATACCCGGTAATAGCAATAAGCCAATCAGATAACTCCTGAATCAAACGACGATATCCCAAACTCTGCGTCGCAGGAGCAAAGGGATGTAGCGACGAGAACTCTGGCCAGGTTACGGGAATCATCTCCGTTGTGGCATTTAGCTTCATGGTGCAGGAACCAAGAGGGATCATCGTGCGATCTAGGGCAAGATCTCGATCCGACAAGGTGCGGATGTAGCGCAACATGGCTGTCTCGGAGTGATAGGTGTTAAAGACGCGGTGAGTAAGAAACTTTGTGTGGCGCACAAGCTCTTTTGGAATTGCACTCAAATTTTCGTTGCGAGAAGCATTGAATACCGCCAAGAGATCAGAGAGATCTTTCTCGGTCACCGTCTCATCAAGGGAAATTCCAACGCTCTCCTCTGAAACTTTGCGCAGGTTAATTCCGAACTCTAAAGCGCGGCGCAGAACATCCGCGCCATCAACCTGTGAGACAACGAAGGTGTCAAAGATCTCCTTCTCCCCCACTTTGAAACCGCTAGCGGCTAGTGCTGATCGCAGTTCATGAGTGAGCTTGCGTACTCGAGTCGCCATTGAAAGCAGTCCATCTGGGCCATGCCACATCGCGTAGAACCCGGACATCACGGCCAGCAAAACTTGTGCCGTGCAGATGTTCGAGGTCGCCTTATCGCGACGGATATGTTGTTCACGCGTTTGTAGCGCAAGACGATAGGCGGGGTTTCCATGCACATCAACGCTCTGTCCAACGAGCCGCCCCGGCAAAGAACGCTCTAGCCCTTGGCGCACCGCCATGAATCCTGCGTGTGGACCGCCAAAGCCCATGGGAACTCCAAAGCGCTGGGCCGATCCAACTGCAACATCTGCGCCGTACTCCCCCGGTGATTTGTAGAGGGTGAGCGCTAAGAGATCGCAGGCGACAATGGCGATTGCTCCAACGTTTTTGATCGCTGCAATAGCTGGAGCTAGATTGAAGACTTCTCCGTATGTCGAAGACTGCGCAAGGAGCGCGCCAAAAATTGCCTGATCCATATCATCTAGAGTGCTCTGCGCTCCTTCAATGATTGCAATCTTCAATGGCTTGGCACGGGTATGAATCACGGCCTTTATATGTGGATGCAGGTGTGAATCTACAAAGAAGGCGGCTTCGTCACTTCCACTCCACACGCGACGTGCCAAGGTCATAGCTTCTGCCGCAGCGGTAGCCTCATCCAACATAGAAGCATTGGAAATAGGCAGACCTGTTAGATCCCCAACAATGCTTTGAAAGGCAAAGATCGCTTCAAGCCGGCCTTGGCTGATTTCAGGCTGATAAGGCGTATACGCCGTGTACCAGGCGGGATTCTCCAAAATATTTCGAAGTACAACCGGTGGAGTGATCGTTCCGTAATAGCCGGTCCCAATATAAGAGCGCGTAACCTTGTTCTCTGCGGCAAATTCTTTGAGGCGAGCGATGACAGCGACCTCCGAGATGCCCCGAGGGATGAGGTCACCTAAGCGTTCGCGCATAGCAATATTTTCAGGGACGACTTTTTCAATCAAGGAATCGAGAGTGGGCTCACCTAATTCGGAGAGCATCGTTGCTATCTCTTTTTGATCTGGCCCAATGTGGCGATCAACAAAATTTTCGCGCAGTGACACCCGTCCCCCTTTTTAGATTCACACCAAGTAATAAATCTCCTAGGGGAAGGATAAAGAGTTTTAAGCGCCCTTGCGCTTTCTACGAAGTGCTAGTTCGTCATTAGTCGATGTGATAAACGACCCATCTTCTGTGGATTCGCCTTGCAAATTGGCCAAGGAGCCCTCGACCTCATTCCAAACTCGGTTGATAGCGATGCCGAAGACGCCCTGCCCGCCCTGCAGAAGGTCGATGATCTCATCTGGACTGCCACACTCGTAGATTGAGACTCCATCGCTCATCAAGGTCATGCTCTCTAAATCTGCGACCCCTCGCTTGCGAAGATGCTCAACAGCGGTGCGGATATTCTGGAGTGAAACCCCGGTATCCAAAAGTCTCTTAACGATTTTGAGAACGAGTATGTCGCGAAAGCTGTAGAGCCGTTGCGAACCAGAGCCCGCGGCACTCTTAATGCTGGGTGAGACAAGATCTGTGCGAGCCCAGTAGTCGAGCTGTCGATATGTGATACCTGCCGCAACACAGGCTGTAGCTCCGCGGTAACCGATCTCAGAGGTAGCTTCGCTCATGGACACTCACTTCTTACGGGAAGGCCGAAGGGGATCGGCATGGCTTAAGAGTAGAACCAGCCGCTCCAAATACGCAGAGACGACACGAGAAACTTTAAACCTTTACTTGAGACTTAGATTTCCTAAGAGGCAAAGTCGTCGGGATTGATCTGATCCAAGAACTCACGAAACTTCTCGACTTCGTCTTCGGATTGATCGGGAATCTCAATCCCTGCCTTACTGAAAAGTGATTCAGCGGCGGTTACGGGCGCTTCGGCTCTTAGCGCCAAGGCCAAGGCGTCGCTCGGGCGGGCAGAAACGGTCACTCCCCCAGCCAAATGGAGCTCGGCATAGAAGACGCCATCGATGAGGTCGGTGATTTCGACCCGCTCCACGGAAGAGTTCAGGATGTGGAGCACAGAGGTGAAGAGATCATGGGTCAAGGGTCGGGTCGGAGCGAGGCCCTGTTGCGCAAAGGCAATCGCCGAAGCCTCAACCGCACCCACCCAGATTGGCAGGTAGCGAATTCCATCGACCTCTTTTAATAGGACTATGGGCTGATTGGATGGCATCTCGATGCGGACGCCTACGACTTCTACGGGGATACTCACGGCTTAATTATCTAGCGCGATGCAGTCCGGCGCGAACCAGAGCGGCATGGAGCTTTACTGAAAGAGCGGCCAACTCATTGGCCACCTCATCAGCCCGAGCCTTCGCATCAGAACTCTTCTGACGAAGTATCGGAGTTATGACCTGTTCGACCAATCCAACCTCGCGGTCGGCGGCAGACTTAAAGGAGCGCAGGTGGCGAGCTTCTATCCCAAAGGCCGAAATCGCCGAGATCGTGCGAGCCACGGCAAGGGCATCGGCATCGTAATAGCGACCACGAATTGTGATGAGACCGAAAGACTCCACCTCGGACAACTGTTGGTCCGTCAGGTTGGCAGATTCTAAGAGCTCGGCTCGAGAGAGGCGCAGTTCGCTCTCGGTCGCAAAATGTCCGGGAGCAAACTCTCCATCAACAGTGGCAAGACGTGGGGTGGCTGATCCACCGGGAAGTGCAGCGGGTTCCAAGCCGCGGTCCAGGGCATCCAAATTTTCTTTAATGACGCGAAGGGGAAGGTATTGATCGCGCTGGGCAGTGAGTACGTAACGAAGACGCTCGAGATCGACCCCGGTAAATTTACGGTATCCCGACGGGGTGCGTTGTGGCTCAATCAACCCTTCTGACTCTAGAAAGCGAATCTTGGAGATGGTTATATCTGGAAAATCTCCCCGCAACTTTCCTAAAACTTCTCCGATACTTAGATACGCGCGCGCTGGAACAGCCACTAGTTCCCCCTCCCCTTGAAATAGGTCAATCTAAACTTTCCAATTTGAATTTCATCACCCGTTGCGAGCGAGGACTCCTGAACCTGATGTGCGTTGAGGTAACTTCCATTGAGGCTTCCACAATCAATCAGATGAAACTCCCCGAGAGATGAGCGAGTGATCTTTGCGTGCGATCGAGAAACCGTCACATCATCGAGAAAGATTTCGCTACTCGGATCTCGACCAATTAAGGTCTCATCTGAATCTATTAAGAAGCGAGCTCCCTTATTTGGCCCGGCGATAACAATCAACATCGCGCAATTGCGAGGAAGTTGGCTAACTATCTCTCGCTCTTCCTGTGACAAAAGAGCGTAAATCTCCTCCAGCGGTCTTGGCTTTGGAACGGAGCGGAGCGCAGAGAGATGAATAGTCGAGGTTAAGTCTCTTTTGGCAGGATCTTCGGGAGCTTTTGAATCGTTCATATCTCCCCCTTACCTAAGGTCGAGATTAACTTGCAATCTCTATCTTGACTAGAGGCTGACAGTATTGACCGCTAGATTAAAAATCAAGCCGTCAGAACCTCGTATTCTGTGCTAGAGAGCAGATCGGTGGGTGCTTCGGAAATTTCAATTTCTGCTATCCATCCCGCGCCATATGGCTCTTGGTTGATCAGTTCAGGTGTCGCATCGAGAGTTGGATTAACCGCTACTACTTTTCCTGTTAGCGGCGAATAAATCTCCGAGACAGATTTTGTTGATTCAACCTCACCGCAAACTTCTCCGGCGGCGACGCTCTGACCAACCTTGGGAAGTTGAATGTAGACGATATCCCCAAGCGCACCTTGGGCAAAGTCAGTGATGCCAATACGAAATGTTGTCGCGGAACTCTCCGCGATCCATTCGTGTTCCTTTGTGTACTTCAAATCTGCTGGAACGTTAGACATGGCTCCCCCTCTTATGCTCTGCGATACTTCGTTGCAATTCGTGAATAATCGATGGCGGCTAGAAGGTACAACCCTATCCCCCAGATCGCAAAACCCCACCCGAAGGAGTGTGCAAATTCGCCCCATGCGCTCTTGCTACTTAACAAGAGGAATGGAAAGGCGTAAAGCAGGTTAAATGTCGCGGCCTTTCCGATGAAGGTAACCGCGAATACCTCTCCAGAGCGCTTCCGGTAAAAAGCTAACAGTACGAGCATATAAATATCCCGCGCAGCCAGAACTATCACCATCCACCAAGGAATGTAATTTTTTATAGCCAATCCGATGACGGTGGCCGCAATATAGAGGCGGTCGATTGTGGGATCCATGGCCGCACCCAATTTGGATTCCTGATGGAGCCAGCGGGCTACCTTGCCATCGAAGTAATCGGTCCATGCTCCGATCGCCAAAACCAGGTAACTCCAGCCCTTGAGATCCTCCCCAAGGAGTAACCATAAGAAGAGAGGAATTCCGCAGGCGCGAATGAGCGTTAATCCATTGGGGATTGTCAGCACTTCTTGCCTAGATAACTTCATCGCGGTTTTCTTTCTTCCCGCTCTCTGACCTTTATCGAAACTTCAACAGGACTGCCTTCGAATCCAAACTCTTCTCGAATACGGCGTTCGATAAATCTCCGGTAGCTCGGTT
>CAIWWH010000068.1 GCA_903916385.1 uncultured Actinomycetes bacterium | reverse complement strand
TGGTAAGGGAAGCATTGTCGGTGAGCGCTTTGTTACTCACCCACACGTTCGCAAGATTGTCTTCACCGGTTCAACAACGGTTGGCAAGGGAATCATGCGCGGCTGCGCCGATCAGGTGAAGCGCCTGACTCTCGAACTCGGGGGCAAGAGCGCGAATGTGATCTTTGCTGATGCAGATATTGAAAAGGCTGCGGCGAGTGCACCTGGGGCCGTTTTCGACAATGCCGGGCAAGATTGCTGTGCACGCTCTCGCATTTTGGTGCAGCGCTCAGTGCTTGATTCGTTCATGGAGAAATTTGAAGTCGCGGTCAAGAAGTTCCGCGTCGAATCCCCAGAACTCGAAACCGCCGAAATGGGTCCACTTATCTCGGCACTTCAACTCGAACGAGTCCGCGAATACATTCCAGAGGGCACGGAGATTGCCTTTACCGGCAGCAAGCCAGATAGCGCTGGATACTGGATGGCTCCAACCGTTCTTCTAGCAACATCAACAGCAGATCGCGCCTACCGGGAAGAGATCTTCGGCCCAGTGGTCTCAGTGCTTCCATTTGAAGATGAGGACGATGCAATACGTCTTGCCAATGACTCCGAGTACGGCTTATCTGGTTCGATCTGGTCGCGCGATATTGGTCGCGCCGTGCGCGTTTCCCGCGCCGTCGAAGCGGGCAACCTGTCGGTCAACTCCAACTCCTCGGTCCGTTACTGGACCCCATTCGGTGGTTATAAGCAATCTGGTCTCGGGCGCGAACTTGGCCCTGACGCACTCGATGCATTTACGGAAACCAAGAACGTCTTCTTCGATACCAATATTTAGTATTTAACCCACTCACGAAAAGGACCCGATGATGTGTCGTTTAATGGGATTTGTATCAGCGGACGAACAGACTCTCGTTGAAGCGGTCGGTAATGAGTTCGCAGAATTTGCAGCGCTATCAGCACGCCACGGAGACGGCTGGGGAATTGCAACCTGCGACACCGAATCCCACCCTGAACTCCTAATCGAACCTACACGGGCTAAGGAGAGCAAAGCCTTCGATCAGGCCTCCCACAACATCAAATCCAATGGTGCGCTGCTCCACCTGCGCTGGGCGACCGGTGGGCTTGCGATTAACGAAGGAAACACACATCCCTTCACATATCGCGACTACTCCTTCACGCATAATGGAGCACTGATTCCACCTGAATCCATCGATGCTTTCATCGAGCCAAAGTATGCAGCGCTACGTCGCGGCCAGACCGATAGTGAGAGCTACTTCTACCTGATTGTGACCGAGATCGAGAAGTTTGGCGTCGAAGAAGGAATCCGTTCCGCGATCAAAATCATCCAAGCGAATGCCGTCTACTCAAGCATTAACTGTATGTTCCTTACACCGAGCGAATTCTTTGTAGTCAACGAACATAACGATGAAAGGATTCCACACGGAGAACTTCCAGGTTACTACGATCTCTTCTACCGCGCCGACGGCAAAGAGGTACTGGTTGCTTCCTCGGGCTGGACGCAGACAGGTTGGCAGGAACTTCCGAACCACTCGTTGCTCAAAGTTGATCGCCATTCGTTGGCAATCGAGGTAAGTTCCCTTATCGCGTAACGTGACCCGAACGTGTTAGACCAGCATCAATAAGTTTCGTAATTACCTCTGAATAACTCAGGCCACCGCGCTCCCATAATTTAGGGAACATCGAAGTTGGCGTAAATCCAGGCATCGTGTTGAGTTCGTTAATAACTATCTCTCCACCATCGGTATAAAAGAAATCAACGCGTGCTAAACCTTCGCAATCGAGGGCTTTAAAGGCTTTGATGGCGGCCTCTTGAATAGCTTTTTCGGCTCCTGCGGGCAGGTCATCTGGGAATGCAACCGTCGTTGCATTATCCAGATACTTCGCCTCAAAATCATAGAACTCGTGCTTGCCAAGGATTTTGATCTCACCTATTGGCGAGGCCTGTGCATTTCCTGCGCTCTCCAGTACTCCACACTCAATCTCGCGACCCACGATTGCCTCTTCGATCATCACCTTGGTATCAAATTCGAAGCCGTGATCAATCGCTGCTTGTAACTCTGCAAAGCTTTTAACTTTGGTGGTTCCACGACTTGAACCACTCCGCGCAGGTTTTACAAAGACCGGATACTTCAAGTTTTCGATCTGCGAAGCGCTCCACTCTCCTTGCTTAAGAACGATTCCGGGCGCGACCTTGAGACCATGCGCTGCGAAGATAGGTTTGGCAAAGCTTTTATCCATAGCAACCGCGCTGGCTAAAACTCCGGAACCGACATATCTGATGCCAGCCATTTCGCAGAGCCCTTGCATCGTGCCATCTTCCCCGTATGGGCCATGAAGGAGCGGGAAGAGCACATCGATATTTAGCGCCTTCCCGTTAGAGTTAAATCCATGAATATCGGCATCGATGGCTGGTAATGAAGCATCGACTTCTGGGAGTTTGCCTTCTTTGATGGCGAGCGTTGTCGCTTGATCTACGAGCACCCATTTGCCTGAACGTGTGATTCCAATGAGGATCGGATCAAATCGTTCACGGTCTATCGCGCCAAGTACTCCCCCAGCGGAGACGCAAGAGATTTCGTGTTCAGAAGATTGCCCACCAAAAACAATTGCGACCCGCTTTTTACTCATCATAATTCGGCCAGCGTGCTGACGGACATCAAGCGCTCCATCGCTTGGTGGGGAGTGATTGATCCGGTAACTGCATCTGCCATAACTTCAATGATAGGGACTTCGACTCCAACTCGATGCGCCAACTCGCGAATCGCAGGCGCCGATGCAACGCCTTCCACAGTCTTAGCAACCTCCGAACGTGCGCCATCCATCGTGCCGGTTCGACCATAGGCCTCGCCAAATTGACGATTGCGTGAGAGCGCAGAGCCGCAACTCGCGACGATATCTCCCATACCCGCCAAGCCCAAGAATGTCAGTGGATTTGCGCCATAGCTCTGCCCAAAGCGCGCCACCTCAGATAAACCGCGTGTGATGATCATCGCTTGTGTATTTTCACCAAGATTCATTCCGATAGTCATACCCACTGCAAGGGCCACCACGCTCTTCGCGGCGCCCGCTAGTTCGCATCCCACAAGGTCATCCGAGGGATAGATGCGGAAGTACGGAGTCGTAAATAAATCGATCATCAAGCCTTGGAGTTGAGGGTTCGAGGAGGCAGCTACAGCACCTGCGGGCTCTCGTAGTGATAACTCACCAGCGAGATTTGGTCCAGTGATTAGACCAATCAAAGCCGCATCAGTACCGAGCTCTTGGACGATCACCTCGGTCATGCGCGCCATCGTCTCTGCTTCGATGCCTTTAAGTGTGGAGATGATCGGCAGATCCTTCGGAAAGATCGCGCTCCAATTCTTCAAATTCTCACGCAGAGTCTGTGCTGGAACGGCAAGAACAATCGCTTCTCCAAATTTAAAAGCTTCTTCGATATTAGATGTCGCGTGCAAGTTTTCCGGAAGATAGATCCCGGGAAGAAACTTGTGATTGCTTCGCGACGAATTTATTTCACTCACCACCTCGTCGTTGCGACCCCAGATCAACACTTGGTGACCGGCATCGCAGAGCACCTGTGCCAGGGTCGTTCCCCAAGCACCGGTCCCTAAAACTGTTACACGCGTCATTACTTGTTCTTCCTCTTCTTATAATTTCCCGTACGCGGAAGATCTGAGTGACGAGGATCAAAAATCGTTGTAGGTGCGGCCTCTCCGCGAATTTCAGCTAACAACTTTGTAATCGCAGCCATTGCATATGCAGTTGCCTCGATCATTGCGTCATGGTCATCTTCTTTTCCGTACCAGGGAGAGAAATCGAGAGGGGCACCAGCAATTACCGTGACCGTTGTACGAGGCCACAATTTAGGGCGCTTGCTATATGGAGCCAGAATTTCTACCGCTCCCCATTGTGCACACGGAATTACCGGCGCCCTTGTCATCACAGCCAGACGCGCCAATCCGGTCTTGGCAACCATGGGCCAGTGATCTTGATCGCGCGTCAAAGTCCCCTCAGGGTAGACGCCTAGGCAGTGCCCAGCGTTAAGAAAGGCGATTGCATGTGGCAGCGCGACTGCCGCTGCTCCCTTGATCTCTCGCTCAACAGGGACCTGTTCGGCGCCACGTAGGACCCAACCAACGATGGGTAAGCGAAAGAGTGATGCCTTACCTAAGAATCGAACTGCACGGCCATTTCCGTATAAGAAGTGAGCAAAGATCAAAGGATCAACATAAGAAATATGATTGCTGATTGCGATCATAGGACCGCTCTTTGGAATATTCGAAGTGCCAAGCCAGCGCGGCTTTGAAATCAATTTCAATAGTGGAATTAAGAGCGCTGCTCCAACTTTCCACGTTGCATTGGCGCCAAGAGGTCTTCCACGTGGTGGGCTGTAGACGGGGTTGAGATCACTTCCCTGATTAGCCACGAAGAGAGTTTAGTCGCTCGGCCAGTGTTACAAAAAGAAATCGGGGGAAGCGATTACGCCTCCCCCGATCTGAATGTAGAACAGATTAACGCTTGACTGCCTTCTTTGCTGGTGCTGCCTTCTTTGCTGGTGCTGCCTTCTTCGCAGGAGCCTTCTTGGCTGGTGCTGCCTTCTTTGCAGGAGCTGCCTTCTTGGCAACTGCCTTTACGACAGGCTTAGCAACTACCTTTGGAACAACCTTTACTGGTGGCTTTGGTGCGGCTTCAAGCTTACGAGCGCCAGAGATGATCTCCTTCAGTGCCTTTGCTGGCAAGAAGCGCACCTTCTTGCTCGCCTTGATCTGAATGGTCTCACCGGTAAATGGGTTGCGACCCTTACGTGCTGGACGATCAACCTTCTTGAACTTACCGAAGTCATTGATCATCACATCGTCACCCTTTGAGATGTTACGCACGATTGCATCAAAAACTACATCGACAGCGCGAGCTGCCTCCTTCTTGCTATCTCCAAACTGTGGAGCCAAGTATGCGATGAACTGGGCCTTGTTCATTAGTTCCCCTTAAATACGCGTATTCATTAGGCTTTTGCCTACATACAAGAAATCTACGCGTGCAATCTTGAAAGACCGTCTATTAATAACGGTGTGTCGCAGGTGAAAAAGTGTACTTTTTACGCGTAAAAAACTCTAAATCAACGGTGGAGAGTTTCCTCGCCACCGTTGAAAGTGCGAATTATGAGCGTGCTGGAAGGGTTTTAGGCTTGTATGAAGGGCGAGAACTCTCGTAAGCGCTCACCGCATCGATGTTTTTCAGCGTTAAACCGATGTCATCGAGACCTTCCATCAGACGCCAGCGGGTGTAATCATCGAGTTCGAAGGGGAAGACCTCGCTCCCGAGGCGCACGTTCTTAGCCTCTAAATCGACGGTGATAGCAGTGGTT
>CAIWWH010000067.1 GCA_903916385.1 uncultured Actinomycetes bacterium | reverse complement strand
CTTTGGAGATTACAGAGCGCGGAGATGTACTTGATATAGAGATCGTCTCTCCCGATCGCATCGGCCTGCTCTCGGCTATCACCGCAGTTTTCACTGTCGCACGTTTAGATGTCCGCTCGGCGAAGACGCGTACTGTCGACGGAGTTGCGGTTATGAATTGGATCGTCAGCGTCGACATTAATGTTCCCTCGCCCTCTCATGACAGGTTGCTCGAGATGATTGAACGAGCGCTGCACGGAACAGAAGATTTGCAGATTCGTATCGAAGAGCGGATTCGCTCGTACCGTAGACGACCCGGAATTCTCGTCCCACCTCCTGTTGTATCTGCAATTACTCAGATAGTTACTGATGCGACGATCATTGAGGTGCGTATGCACGACAGGCCCGCTTTGCTCCACACTGTTGCTACAGCGATCTCTGAGTTCGGAGTTGATATTCGTGGCGCAATTGTCTCGACCCTGGGAGCGGAGGCGTTCGATACCCTCTATGTAACTGACCTCGCGGGCGCGCCTCTTTCCCAGGAGCAGGCTTTGAATCTG
Organism: uncultured Actinomycetes bacterium; assembly: GCA_903916385.1. Taxonomy (GTDB): domain Bacteria; phylum Actinomycetota; class Actinomycetes; order Nanopelagicales; family Nanopelagicaceae; genus PALSA-747. Next base: position 27,249 of record CAIWWH010000067.1, on the reverse strand, counting down.
GCGGATCAGCTCCAGATTATCTTGAGCTCGCAGGACTAGTACCCTTACCTCGTGTTCGATTCCCTCTCTTCCAAGTTCTCAGCGGCTCTCGGTGCTTTGCGCTCTCGTGGCCGCATCAAAGCTAGCGATATTGATGAGACTGTGGCTGAGATTCGTACCGCTCTTGTTGAATCAGATGTCGCCTTATCTGTAGCCGACTCATTCAGTGCAACCGTCAAGGAACTTTCGCTCGCCGCGCTCGATCAAGTTAACAAGAGCACTAACCCTTCCAACGGAATCTTTGAGATTGTTAATAGCGAGCTCACCAAAGTTCTTGGAGGGCAGACGCGTCGTATCCGTATGGCCAAGAAGGCACCTACGGTTGTAATGCTGGTGGGTCTCCAAGGCGCAGGTAAGACTTCGTTGGCAGGAAAACTTGCTCTCTACTTAAAGAATCAGGGCAACACCCCGCTACTCGTTGCTTCAGATTTGCAACGCCCCAATGCCGTTAACCAGTTGCAGCAAGTTGGAGCGAGTGTAGGAATCCCTGTCTTTGCACCCGAGCCAGGTAACGGCATTGGCGATCCCATCAAGGTAGCGCAGGCGGGTAAGAGATTCGCCGAAGATAAGCTGCATAACTTTGTGATCGTTGATACAGCCGGCCGGCTTGGTGTCGATGCGGAGTTGATGGCAGAGGCGAGCAAGATTCGTGATTCCGTAAAGCCGGATGAGATTCTCTTTGTTGTTGATGCAATGTTGGGCCAAGATGCAGTCCGGACTGCACAGAGCTTCCTCGAAGGCGTCGGCTTTGATGGAGTAGTCCTCACGAAACTCGATGGCGATGCACGTGGTGGAGCGGCGCTCTCTATCGTTTCGCTCACCGGGCGCCCAATCATGTTCGCCGCTACGGGCGAGAAGGCGGCAGACTTTGATCTCTTCCATCCTGATCGAATGGCCTCTCGAATCTTGGGTATGGGCGATGTCGCCACTTTGGCGGAGCAAGCAAAGGCGGCTCTCGATCCGGATTTGACCAAGAAATTTGAGGAGAAGTTTGCGAGTGGGGATGATTTCACCCTCATCGACTTTCTCAGCCAGTTGCAGGCCCTCAAGAAGATGGGCTCCATGACGAAGATGCTTGGGATGCTGCCAGGCATGAATAGCGGCGCGATGAAGAAGCAACTGGAGAGTATCGACGATGGTGAATTGGTGAGAACTGAGGCGATCATCCAATCGATGACCCCCGCCGAGCGCCAGGATGTGAAGATTCTGAACGGGACGCGCCGGGCGCGAATTGCCAAGGGGGCTGGGCGCCAGGTTTCCGAGGTCAATAATCTGGTTGATCGCTTCACGGCAGCCCAGAAAGTGATGCGGCAGATGCGTAACGGGGGAGGGCTACCCGCTGGGATGCCCGCTATGCCTGGAATGCCACCCATGCCAAAGCTCAACAAGCAGCAGCCGCCTAAGAAGAAGTCCAAATCAGGAAATCCCGCAAAGAGGGCCGCCGAAGAGCGCTAGAGCCCAATTTGGTGGCTTTCGCTCGAGGTGGCAAGATTGGCTCCCTGTGCAAGGGCCCTCTACCCCTTCACTAGCAGCCCATCCATTATGGCTTGGTTCTCGCCTGTCGCTCCCACTGACAGCGTGAAGACCGATCCGAATCATTCAAGGAGTAACCACACACGTGGCCGTTAAAATTAAGTTGATGCGTTTCGGAAAGATCCGCACCCCGCATTACCGCATAGTCGTTGCAGATGCTCGTACCGCCCGCGATAGCCGTGCTATCGAAGAGATCGGTCGCTACAACCCAAATGCTGAGCCATCTTTCATCCAGGTAAACGCCGAGCGCGCTGCCTACTGGCTCGGAGTCGGTGCACAACCAACAGAGGCTGTAGAGGCAATCTTGAAGGTCACCGGAGATTGGCAGAAGTTCAAGGGTCTTCCTGGAACTGAGGGAACACTTCGCTTTGCCGAGCCAAAGCCAGATAAGCGCATTGCGTACGAAGCAGCCGTTAAGGATGCAATGAATGAGCCTGCAGATGGCGCAACTACTGCAAAGAAGAAGGCCGCCGATAAGTTAGCCGCTAAAGCAAACCCAGTTGTCGTCGAAGATGTCCCAGCCGTTCAGGAAAGCGCTGAGGCACTGGTTCCTGCTGCAGAGACTGCGTCAGAAGAAAACTTGCCTGTAACTCCAGAAGCGAGCGCTGAATAACCATGATTGACGAGGCTCTCGAACATCTCGTAAAGGGAATCGTTGACAATCCTGAAGAGGTTGTCATTACTGAGAAGACTCATCGACGTGGCACAACCTTAGAAGTGCGCGTGCACCCAGAAGATATTGGCAAGGTGATCGGTCGTAATGGCCGCACCGCACGCGCCCTTCGCACAGTCATCAGCGCTATTGCTGGTCGCTCCGTTCGAGTAGATCTCATCGAGGCTGACGAGGCCCGTTAAGGATGTTGCTCGTCGTCGGGCGCATTGGTCGGGCGCACGGAGTGTTGGGTGAGGCCACGATCGAAATTCGCACTGACCTGCCAGATGAACGATTTGTCGTCGGCACTCGGTTAGAAACTGATCCTGCAAAGAATGGTCCTTTGACCATTGAATCGGCACGCGATCACAATGGCATCTTGCTTCTAAAATTCCTGGAGATCAAGGACCGCACCGCAATCGAAGGCGTACGGGACACTCTGCTCCTCGCTGAAGTGGATATGGATGAGGAAGCTCTTTACGAGGATGAGTATCACGTGCAGCAATTGATTGGCTGCGAAGTTCTCCTCGAATCTGGTTTAAAGATCGGCACACTTACAGACGTACTCAATCTTCCCGGCCAAGATCTCTTAGCCATTGCAGGAAAGCGAGGAGAGATCCTCATTCCCTTCGTTGCAGATTTTGTCCCTGAAGTTGATATTCAAAATCGCAAGATTGTGATCATTCCACCAGCAGGTCTGCTCGAATTACAAGAGCCAAGTGAGGTCGGCGAAGGCGATGAGTAATATCTCTTTTGACCTTATCTCGATATTCCCCGATTACTTCTCCCCACTCAAGCTCTCTCTGATTGGCAAAGCTGAAGAATCTGGACTGGTCTCAATAAATATTCACGATCTGCGCGATCAAGCCAGTGGCGTGCACAAGAGCGTTGATGACACTCCTTACGGCGGTGGAGCTGGAATGGTGATGTCGCCAGAACCGTGGGGTAAAGCAATTGATCAAGTCTTGGCCACATCAAATGCAGAGAGTCACGACCTCATTATTTTGACTCCGGCTGGTCAAAAACTTACACAGCAGCTCGCTAGCGAACTGGCACTATCAGAACATCTTATCTTCGCATGCGGACGGTACGAGGGAATCGATTATCGTGTAACCCAGTATTACGAGAACCAACAAAACGTCCGGGTACGCGAAGTTTCAATCGGTGACTATGTGTTGGGCGGGGGAGAAGTCGCCACCTTGGTCATTATGGAGGCGGTGATCCGTTTGATTCCAGGAGTTCTCGGGAACCCAGAATCACTCGTCGAAGAGTCTCACTCCATGCCCGAAGAGATCGTTGAATACCCTAACTTCACCAAACCTGCATCTTGGCGCGGCTTAGACGTCCCTGAAATCCTGCTCTCGGGGAACCACGCGCTCATTAAGGCTTGGCGCTTTGAGCAGGCGAAAGCGCGCACCGCAAAGCTTGACCGTCAAACTGGCGAGTAACCCACACCTTAGGGGTACCTTTCTTCTATTAGTTTTTAACTCGTTCACGTTTTAGAGGGAGCTTATTGATGGCGCATATCGATCCAAAGATTCAGTCGCGTTTGATCCGCGATCTTGAACCTGCCGTTGCGATCGAGATTGAGCGCCACATCAGAACCACACGTGATTGGTACCCGCATGAATATGTTCCATGGTCTGAGGGGCGCACCTTTGCTGGTCCCCTTAACGGAGATGCGTGGGAAGCAAAAGATTCTAAGCTGACCGCAGTTGCGCAAGATTCCCTCGTTCTCAATCTTCTCACCGAAGATAATCTTCCTTCGTATCACACAGAGATTGCCTTTGCGACAAGTCGCGACGGAGCGTGGAATACCTGGATCAATCGTTGGACCGCCGAAGAGGCGCGCCATGGCATTGTCCTGCGCGATTACCTAATGGCGACACGCGGTGTTGATCCCAACGAGCTAGAAGATCTTCGCATGGCACACATGCAGGTCGGTTATCAGACCCCGTATCCCAACGACATGTTGCACACAATTGCTTACGTGACCTTCCAGGAGTTAGCAACGAGAATCTCGCATCGCAATACTGGACGAATCTCCGACGATCCGATCTGCGAAGGAATGTTGGCTCGCGTTGCACTCGACGAGAACCTTCATATGCTGTTCTATCGCAACCTCTTGGCTGAAGCGATCAAGCTCGAACCAAATGCTGCCATGTGCGCTATTAAAGATGTCTTGATTCATTTCCAGATGCCAGGTGCTGGCATGCCAGGGTGGGGGCGCAAATCTGTACAGATAGCTCTTGCTGGAATTTACGATCTCAAACTCCATCTCGAAGATGTAGTTATGCCGGTGCTGCGCGCCTGGGGAATCTTTGAACTCGAGACGCTTACAGGTGAGGGAGCTGCTGCGCGTGATGAGTTGGCCGCCTACATCAAGAAGAGCACTTCGGATGTAGCGACCTTCGTTGACAAGCGTGAGAACCACTTTGAGCGCTTGATTGCCCGGGGACAAGAGCCGCTGCGCCTCCTGTAGGCCATTACTCCGCCTCGTTTCATAGTATTAGACGAGGTGTTTAACCAATTTCCTTACAGTTCGGGGAATAATCCCGACACGCCGAGCGTTAATTAGCCAGAACGGTGCGCTATAGGACATTATCCGCCCCGTCAGGCAGTTCAGTTTGCGCCATTCTGGCGGAACGAACCTGACCACAATGATGTGAAGGAGGTGCACCATGGCAACCGATTACGACACACCCAGAAAGACCGATGAAGAACTTCATGAGGAATCCCTCGAAGAGCTCAAGGCTCGTCGAGCAGATGCTCAGTCCGGGCAAGTTGATATCGATGAAGAAGATGCTGCGGAGAACCTAGAACTTCCAGGCGCCGACCTATCTGGTGAAGAGCTCACTGTTCGCGTCGTCCCAAAGCAGACCGACGAGTTCACTTGCTCAAAATGCTTCTTAGTTCATCACACATCACAGCTCGCTCGCGGTGAAGGTGCGAAGGCAGTCTGTAAGGATTGCGAATAACGTTTTACTGATTGTTATTGGAGAGCGCAGCCAGCAATGGCTGCGCTTTTTTGCTACTTACGAGCCAGTAGGGAGTTGGATCTTTGGGATCCGCGATCTCAATCTTTACTCCAGTGGGAATCCAAAAACGTAGCGCCATAAAGCAGGCGGGATCGGAGAGCGGTCCGCGCCACTGCCGCATCTGATCTGCAGAGAGCGCCTGTACCTTCCCAATAAATTTCCGCTCGATGCGGGCAGTGCCCACGCGTAATTCAGTATCGCTCACCTCCACCGCCAGTGCGCTGCGCTGCGAGGCGAAGAGCAGTCCAAGTATTTGTACGAGCCCACTGATCGCACCCCAACGATTGCCGAGTGCGGCCCAGAAGGCGAGGGCGAGTGAGGCGGCAAGGAAGAGAAGAAAGAGCCAGAGCCATATTGGCCATGGCGAGTGCTCCTTAAATTTTATTGAGGTATCGCTCATTCCCTAACGCTACTGGTTCCTAGCAGGCAATCCATTAGGCTGATGACATGAGTCGAGTAGCGAGTACAACTCCGCCGCCTGATGCAGTGGTGCCAGAACGACACCCTCTAGCTCCGGCCCCTGGAACCCAGATTCCTTCCCACTATGCGAATTGTTTTGGATGCGGTGAGTTGCATCCGACGGGTCTGCATTTAGTCGCACAAGCGGGCACTGGTCAGAACATCACCGCGATCTTCACCGTTACGGATAATCACCAGGGCGCACCAGGTTTGGCCCATGGTGGACTTCTTACCCTGGCCTTTGATGAGGCGCTCGGAAAGTTGATGTGGTTGCTGCGCGCACCGGCGGTTACTGCTCGCCTTGAAACTGATTTCGTTCTTCCCGTTCCCGTCGGCGCGAAGCTCTACATTACCGCGCAGATCACGGGACAATCCGGACGTAAGGTGTATGCAGAGGCCGAAGGACATCTTGAATCCTATGAAGGTCCTGTCGCAGTGCGGGCCAGTTCGCTCTACGTGATCGTTCCTATGTCGCACTTCTTAGAGAAGGCGCCGAAAGAGTTCATCGATCACATCCGCGAAAATCCTAAGTTGCTCGCTTTCGTAGATCCGGATTTTGAGATTAATCCATGAGTACCGTTGATGTATTAGTGAAGCGTCTAGATCCTTCAGTCCCACTTCCTGTTTACGGAAAGCCTGGCGATGCGGGTGCAGATATAACAACTCGGATTGATTTCACCATTGAACCGGGGGAGCGACTTCTTGTTCCAACGGGTCTCTCCATCGCGCTCCCATTCGGCTACGCAGCTTTTGTGCATCCGCGCTCAGGGCTCGCGATTAAGCATGGAGTCTCGATGGTAAATACTCCTGGGACCGTGGATGCCGGTTATCGCGGGGAGCTACAAGTGATCTTGATCAACCACGATCTGCGTGAAGCGATCTCTTTTAAAAAGGGCGATCGAATTGCTCAACTCGTGATTCAGAAGGTGGAGTCCGCTGCATTTATCGAAGTGGCAGATTTGCCTGGTTCCGAGCGCGCGACGGGTGGATTTGGCTCCACGGGGACAGCTTCATAATGAGCTACGAGGGACATCAAGAGGATCGAGATAAGGTCCTCGGTGCACTCGGTGGTACACGTGGCATACTCGATAGCGGACTGCCATCCATTCTCTTCCTTATAGCATTCAACGTCACACATAATTTAAACAAATCCGCCATCGTTGCGATTGCGCTCTCTGTAGTTCTCGCAGTTCTCCGCTTGGTAAAGCGCGAAACTTTGCAGCATGCCGTGTCGGGAGTAATTGGCGTTGTTTTTTGCGCACTCTTGGCACGTCATACCGGTAAGGCAGCAGATTTTTACCTTCCAGGGTTGATCATCAACGTGATCTATGGATTGATCTACACGATTGCAAATGTGGTGGGCTGGCCGGTCCTCGGCGTGCTACTTGGCCCGATTCTCGGTGAAAATTTTGCTTGGCGCACAGTTGCTGCTCGCAAGCGGGCCTATATGAAGGCGGGTTGGCTCTGGGTTGCTCTCTTTGTTTCACGACTTGTAGTGCAATATCCGCTCTATAAAACTAATCACCTTAATTGGTTGGGAACTGCTCGCCTTGCGATGGGGTACCCACTCTTCATCCTCGTAGGGTGGGGGACTTGGTTGATCTTGCGCAAAGTGCCAACCGTAAAGCCTGAATTAGCGACCGAGTAAGCTCTCTTTAAGTAGCTTTTCTGCAGCCGTAGTTGCGACGAATATCAACTCATCACCGCTCATCAACATATCTTGATCCTTTGGCGCAATCACATGTCCATCGCGCACGATTGAGGCAAGAGACGTTCCTGATGGGAAGGTAATTTCACCAACTGTCTTGCCGCAAGCCATTCCATTTTCAGGAAGGGTAATTTCCACCAAGTTTGCGCCGCCGCGCTTAAGTGAGAAGAGCCGTACAACATCGCCGACCGTCACCGCCTCTTCAACTAGGGCAGAGATGATGCGCGGAGTGGATACCGCAACATCTACGCCCCAAGAAGAATCAAAGAGCCATTCATTCTTTGGGTGATTAATACGAGCGACAACGCGAGGAACTCCGTACTCCGTCTTGGCAAGGAGAGATGAGACGAGATTGACCTTGTCATCGCCGGTAGCTGCGACCAATACCTGGCAACTAGAAAGTTTGGCATTATCAAGCGATGATATTTCGCAGGCATCAGCGAGTAACCACTCAGCCTGTGGGACGCTATCCATTTTGAGTGATTTAGGATCGCGATCCATCAAAAGGACGTGGTGACCATTTTCGATCAATTCGCGTGCAATAGCGCGACCTACATTGCCTGCTCCAACAATTGCTATCTTCATCAGATCGCCTTAATCCACTTCTGGTTCACGGGAGAGGATCTCATCAACTTTCGAACGTTCAGACTCGAGTAGGGTGACGTGAACGAGATCGCCCTCTTGTATGACGGTATTTCCGTTTGGGATAACTCCTTCACCTAAGCGAGTAATAAAGGCGACGCGGGCGCCTGTTGCCTCTTGCAGCAGCATGGCGGGGCGACCAAACCAAGAGCGGTGGAGTGAGACTTCGCAGAGGATTACGGTGCCACTGGCATCGCGCCATTCGGATTGAGATCCTTCGGGAGCCAAGCGGCGCATCATCTGATCGGTCGTCCAGAGCACCGTTGCGACGGTTGGGATACCTAGGCGTTGGTAGATTTCAGCGCGTTCAGGATCGTAGATGCGAGCAACTACATTTGGAACGTTGTAGCGCTCACGGGCGACACGAGCGGCGAGGATATTGGAGTTATCACCGTTAGAGACGGCCGCGAAGGCGGCTGCGCTCTCGATTCCTGCTTCGAGCAGGATATCTTGGTCGAAGCCGACGCCAGCGATGGTGCGACCCTTGAAGTCAGGCCCCAAACGGCGAAATGCCTCACGGTTTTGATCGATTACGGCAACTGAATGGCCAGCGGCTTCTAGAGCCTTGGATAAGCCGGAGCCGACACGACCGCATCCCATAATCACTACATGCACGGGTAGAACTTACACCCTAGCCACTCGCTCAGCCCCTGATAGGGGGAGCTCACACAGCGCCTAGAATTAAACCATGGATACAGCAGTGCCTACGGGTGAACGTCTAGAAGTTGGCCAGCAGGTAACAGTAGACATCGAAAAGATCGCTCATGGTGGCCATTGTGTTGCGCGCTTTGAGGGGCAGGTGATCTTCGTGCGTTACGCAATCCCCGGAGAGCGCGCGCTCGTTGAAATCACAGCTGTTAATTCCAAGATGGCCCGCGGAGATGCGATTTCTATCGTCACCCCGTCAGAACATCGCCGTACAGCTCCTTGCCAATATGCCCGCCCCGGTGGGTGTGGTGGGTGCGACTTCCAACATATCGAGCTCGATTATCAGCGAACCTTAAAAGCCCAGGTCATCGTTGAGCAATTTGCGCGACTTGGAGGCCTTGACGTCTCCTGCGAGGTCAAGGGAGTTTCGCCGGAGGATGGCTTGGGATGGCGCACCCGAATGGATTTTGCTATTGGCGATACCGGAAGAGTTGGACTCTTTGGCAACCGGAGCAATGAAGTTATCGAGATCGAAAATTGTTTGATTGCTGACCCTGCGATGGATGTGCCAAGCCTCTCGCAGCGCCGCTGGAATGGTGACGACCGGATCGAAGTCGCCTCAACGAGTACGGGTCAGGTGAGCGTCTCCAGGGCGGGGCGTAGTATTTCTGGACCAACACAACTATTAGAGAAGGTCGGGGCTTACACCTACCAAATCTCACCGCAGAGTTTTTGGCAGGCGCACAAGTCAGCCCCTTCCACTCTTATCTCCGAAGTGGTCGCCCAACTGGAGTTGCAGTCTGGTGAAGTTGTCTGTGACCTCTACGGGGGAGTTGGACTCTTCACCGCTCCGATGGCTGACCTGGTCGGCAGCAAGGGAAAAGTTCATCTCATCGAGTTAGATCGCCGCGCAGTGGGCGATGCCCAGAAGATCTTCAAGGGTCGCGGGAATGTCGAGATCCATCCAGGAACCGTGGAGTCCAGGCTTCCAAAGATTTCGGATCCTGATGTGATCTTGCTCGATCCCCCTCGCACCGGTGCTGGCGAAGAGGTCATCACCGTGATGACCCGAACTCATCCTCGTGCCATCGTGTACGTCTCCTGCGACCCAGCCTCACTAGCCCGCGACGCCAAGATTCTCCTTGCCAGCGGCTACCGGATGGATTTTCTCGTCGGATATGACCTCTTCCCGCAGACTCAGCATGTCGAGTGTGTGGCGCGCTTCATTCCAGCATAAGAGACGCCCTCATCTCCTTGTAATCGTGGTGGGATAAGATTCCTGCACGATGAGTAAAAATTCCTTTAACGCGAAGAGCAACCTTGATGTTGCTGGCAACTCCTATGAGATTTTCGAGATCACTGGACTAGAGGGCGCGGCGACTCTGCCCTTCAGCCTCAAGGTCCTCCTCGAGAACTTGCTGCGCACCGAAGATGGAGCGAATATCACCGCGAGCCAGATCACCGCTCTCGCACAATGGGATCCCTCAGTTGAGCCCGACACTGAAATTCAATTCACTCCTGCTCGTGTCATCATGCAGGATTTCACGGGAGTGCCTTGCATCGTTGACTTAGCCACCATGCGTGAAGCGATCGCCGATCTAGGCGGAGACCCCACCAAGGTCAACCCGCTCGCTCCTGCTGAACTCGTTATCGACCACTCAGTCATCGCTGATTTCTTTGGAACTCCTCTTTCTTTCGAAGAGAACACAGACGTCGAATACCAACGCAACAAGGAGCGCTATCGCTTCCTGCGTTGGGGACAGACAGCATTCGATGAATTCAAGGTTGTCCCACCAGGAACGGGAATTGTTCACCAAGTAAATATTGAGTACCTCGCACGAGTTGTAATGACACGTACCGTTGATGGCACCCTGCGTGCCTATCCAGACACTGTCGTTGGTACGGATTCCCACACCACGATGGTTAACGGGCTAGGTGTACTGGGATGGGGCGTTGGCGGAATCGAAGCTGAAGCCGCTCTCCTGGGTCAACCCGTTTCAATGCTGATTCCGCGCGTTGTCGGATTTAAATTAAAGGGTGAACTTCCAGTGGGCACCACTGCCACTGACCTAGTTCTCACCATCACCGAGCGTCTACGCAAGCACGGCGTTGTTGGAAAATTTGTAGAGTTTTACGGTCCTGGCGTCGTTGCTCTTCCAATGGCGAACCGCACAGCGATCGGAAATATGTCTCCGGAGTATGGATCTACTTGCGCGATCTTCCCAATCGATGAAGAGACGCTTCGCTACTTGACTCTTACAGGACGCTCTGCAGAGCAGATTGAATTGGTCGAGAAGTACTCCAAGCGCAATGGACTCTGGCATGACCCATCAGTTGAGCCACGCTTCTCCGAGTACGTCGAATTAGATTTAGCTGAAGTTGTTCCATCTATCTCTGGACCTAAACGTCCGCAGGATCGCATCTCTCTCAGCAATTCCAAAACGGCATTTAACGAGATCATCCCGACGTATCTGGGCGAGAAGAGTTCTCGCGAAGCGATCAACGTTTCTGTCAATGGCACGGCGACTTCCATTTCAAATGGCGCTGTTGCAATTGCGTCAATTACTTCGTGCACGAACACCTCCAATCCATCGGTGATGATTGGTGCCGCGCTTCTTGCAAAGAAGGCGGTCGAGAAAGGATTGCGTAGCAAGCCTTGGGTAAAGACCACCCTTGCACCTGGCTCAAAAGTAGTAACTGACTACTATGACAAGGCCGGCCTTACTGGCTACATGAACCAACTCGGCTTCAACCTTGTCGGTTACGGCTGTGTTACCTGCATTGGTAACTCAGGGCCGCTTCCAATTGAGATCAGCAAGGCAATTAACGAGAATGATCTCGCTGTCACTGCAGTGCTCTCAGGCAACAGAAACTTTGAAGGTCGCATTAGTCCTGATGTAAAGATGAACTACTTAGCCTCGCCTCCTTTGGTTGTTGCATATGCGCTGACGGGAACCATGAATCACGATTTTGAGAGCGATCCAATCGGGAACGATGAAAGCGGTGTTCCCGTCTACCTCCGTGACATCTGGCCAAGTGCTGCTGAGATTGATGCTGTGATCGCGTCCTGTATTTCATCCGATATGTTTAAGAAGGATTACGCGACTGTCTTCGATGGCGACTATCGCTGGAAATCTCTGGAAACACCAACGGGCAAGACATTTGAGTGGGAGGCCGACTCGACATATGTGCGAAAGCCACCTTACTTCGATGGGATGCCACGTGAACCTAAGGCTGTCACGGATATCTCAGGTGCACGCGTCCTTGCAATCTTGGGTGATTCCGTAACCACCGATCACATCTCACCAGCCGGAAATATTAAGGTGGATTCACCCGCAGGTAAATATCTAGCAGCACACGGCATCGAACGAGCTGATTTCAACTCTTACGGCTCACGCCGCGGAAATCACGAGGTCATGATTCGTGGAACCTTCGCCAACATTCGATTGAAGAATCTTCTCCTGACTGATGTCGAAGGTGGATTCACTCGTAACTTTTTGCGCGACGGCGAGCAGGCAACTATCTACGATGCCTCAAGTGAGTACCAAGCAGCGGGAGTTCCTCTCGTAATTTTGGCAGGCAAGGAGTATGGCTCGGGTTCATCTCGCGACTGGGCGGCGAAGGGAACGGCGCTTCTTGGTGTTCGAGCAGTCATTGCCGAATCCTTTGAACGCATCCATCGCTCTAACCTGATTGGAATGGGAGTCCTCCCGCTGCAATTCCTGAATGGCCAGAACGCTAAGAGCCTTGGACTGACGGGATCTGAGACCTTTGAGATCACAGGCATCGCCGCCCTCAATAATGGACCTGCTCCAAAGACTTTGACGGTCAAGGCGGGGGAGATCACCTTTGAGGCGCAACTGCGCATCGATACTCCTGGCGAAGCGGATTACTACCGCCACGGCGGAATCATGCAGTTTGTCTTGCGCTCTCTCCTCAGCTAACTCGAAGCTCTCACTGGTGTGACCTAACCGCACCTCATTTGAGCCTGGCTCTACCTCGCAATGGGTATGGTCCTCGCGTAGAATCTCGCCATGTCTAGCCCTCGGATCTTGCCTGCAGTTAAGGCTCCTCAAGATCTCCGAGTTCTCAGCCTGGAACAACTCAACGCCCTTGCCGCCGAAATTCGTGAATTTCTCATCGAGAAGGTCTCCAAGACTGGGGGCCACCTGGGGCCAAACTTGGGCGTCGTTGAGCTTACGATCGCCATGCACCGCGTCTTTGATTCGCCCAATGATGTCATCCTCTTTGATACCGGGCACCAGTCCTACGTCCATAAGATCTTGACTGGTCGCCAACTTGGTTTTGACACCCTACGTCAGCGCGGAGGACTTGCGGGATATCCGAGACGTACAGAGTCGATTCATGATGTCATCGAAAATTCTCACGCCTCAGGCGCTCTCTCGTGGGCAGATGGAGTAGCGCGCGGATTTAGCATTCGTGGAATCAAGAATCGATCTGTTGTCTGCGTCGTCGGAGATGGAGCTCTCACGGGAGGAATGGCTTGGGAGGCGCTCAACAATATTGCTGCAAATGACGACCTACCTCTTGTGATTATCGTTAACGATAATGAGCGTTCTTATTCGCCAACGATCGGCGGAATGGCCACCTACCTTTCGACCCTAAGGACGACTGGCGGATACGAGAAGTTCCTCGACTGGGGAAAGAATGTTCTAGAGCGCACTCCGGTGATCGGTCAACCGATATACGAGACCTTGCATGGAGTTAAAAAAGGTATAAAAGACATTGTCGCGCCTCAAGGCATGTTTGAAGATCTGGGCCTCAAGTACTTTGGCCCGGTCGACGGACACAACATTGAAGCCCTAGAGAGCGCTTTTGAACATGCCAAGTTATTTGGCGCACCAGTCTTAGTACATGTCATCACCGAGAAGGGGCGCGGATATGCGCCTGCAATCAACGACGAAGCTGAAAAGTTCCACGCAGTCGGAGTTGTGAATGCGGAAACCGGTCTACCTCTCAAGAAGGCGGGCCTCTCCTGGACCTCTGTCTTCGCCAAAGAGCTTGTTGAGATCGGACGCGAACGTCCAGATGTCGTGGCGATTACCGCTGCAATGTTGGGGCCTACGGGACTTGATCAATTTCAGGCGGCATTCCCTGACCGCACCTTTGATGTAGGTATCGCAGAGCAACACGCTACGACCTCGGCCGCAGGTATGGCCTTTGCTGGTCTGCACCCAGTCGTTGCCATCTACTCCACATTCCTTAACCGTGCCTTCGATCAACTGCTGATGGATGTAGCACTTCATAAGGCGGGAGTGACCTTTGTCTTAGATCGGGCCGGGGTTACCGGCGATGATGGTCCATCGCATCACGGAATCTGGGATCTCGCCCTCACCGGAATTGTGCCAACCCTGCATGTCGCTGCGCCTCGCGATGGGGCGCGGCTGGCTGAAACACTCCGCGAGGCGATGGAGATCAGCGATGCACCTTCTCTCGTGCGCTACCCGAAGGGTGCGGTCTGCGCTGATATTCCAGCATTTGAACGTCGCGATGGAATTGATGTGCTCTACCGCGGCGAGAGCGCCGATATCCTGCTTGTAAGCGTTGGGTCTATGGCGACCATGGCGGTTGAAGCAGCATCACAGGCTTATCGCGAAGGCGTTGGCGTTACCGTGATCGACCCGCGTTGGGTAAAACCGCTTCCTCGCTCACTCGTGATTATGGCGCGCCGCTACAAGAGCATCGTTGTTGTCGAAGACGGCATCAAGCATGGTGGCATCGCCAGCACGATCTCCGAACTCTTCCGCGAAGAGGGGCTTTCTGTTCCCATCCACTCGATCGGTGTCCCTTTGGAGTTCATCGAACACTCTAAGCGCGATGAGATTCTCTCTGATTTGGGAATGACGGCACAGACAATCTCCCGTGCACTGGTGAGCTGGTCATCCGCGTTGAAGGATTTGGAACTTAGCCCAGAAGTAGTAGAGGTAAGGCAAGAATCAAACTGAGACAGTCTTTTTCTGTCGACCCATACGCAAGAAGAGCCAACTACCAATTCCCAGGTAGGAGATCCACACTAAAGCTTGTAGGACGGTAGGGCGCTCTGCATAACCGAGTAATGAGTGGAGCACATCCCCAAAATTGGAATCTTCTGCAACAAAACCAGATGAATTCCAGAGTTGATGGTGCATAAATGGAATCCAGTTCAACTCCTGAAGATTTTGGATTGCATCTGAGAGCAGGCCGGCGGCAAAGATAAAGAGGGCAACTCCAAGAGTGCGGAAGAAGAGGCGCATATTGATCTTTGCGCCCATTCGATAGATTCCAAAGGCGAGGAGGAGCGCGGTAGCTAAGCCGAGGAGTGCACCCAACCAGAGCAGGTTTCCATCGAGAGGGACCGCGGATTGCTTTGAGTTGGCAAAGATGATGGCGAGGGTAAAGACCATGGTCTCTAGCCCTTCGCGTCCTACGGATTGAAAGGCCAGAATCCGTAGACCCCATCGACCTCCGGTAGTTACCGCCAGATCACTCTTCGCCTGAAGCTCTCGGGAGAGACCACGAGCATGGCTCTGCATCCAAAAGGTCATGTACGTCAGGATTGCAGCGGCGATGAGGTAGGTAGCGGTTTCGAAATAAATCTGGACCCGAGAACCGCTGTATTGGTTTATTAAGAGGTAGGCAGCGATTCCACCTGCAAAGATCAACCCGAAGGCGGCGATTACTCCAATATAGACATCACGAAACTGCCTCTCCTGCCCAATCTTCTTGAGGTAGGCGAGCAAGATCGCAATGATCATTGCCGCCTCAATGCCCTCCCGCAGGAAGATCACGAAGGTAGGAATCATGTCTAGAGCCTAAGGAGAGGCGGCGAATTACGCAACTTTAGTGTTGCGTAATTCGGGTCACTCGCCTTCAGCAGCTTCGGGCGCCTCTTCGGTAGCCGGTTCTGGAACCACTAGCGGCTCGGTGGCGAGAAGCGGCTCGGTGAGGACAGGAGCAATCTGTGCGATCTGCCATGGGCGAGCTCCGTGTGAGGCGAGGGTCTCCTCAATGTAGAGCTCCAACTCAGATTCGGGCGGGTTCTTCCAGGTGAGTTGTCTGATGACCTCCGGTGAAATCAGGTTCTCGACGGGAAGGTCTAGTTCGCCAGCGCGTTTGATGACTGCTGCACGGGCATGTGAGAGGCGCGCATTACCCAACGGATTGCGATCCTTCCAAAGTTTGATGGGAGGAAGCCCAACGCTTGGAGTTCGAACTACAGGAAGTTCACTCTCGGGGAGAAGAAGAGTGGATTGTAAGAGTGAGAACCATTCCGTTGTCGGTGCGTTAGTAACTCGACTGCGTCTCTTTACGATCTTGGTGAAATCTTCGACCTTTGTCGGCCTCTTAGTAGCGAGTTCAATAAGTGCTTCGTCATTGAATACGCGTCCCGGCGCGATATCAATCTGACGTGCAAAGTCATCGCGTGCGAACCAGAGAGCTCTGATGATCGCAAGAGTCATTCGATCCCGCACCTTGTGCATTCCAGATGTACGTCGCCACGGATCAACTCGAGGGGGAGCCGGAGGGTTCTGCAAGATCTGTGCAAAATCTTCTAGGGCCCACTCCAGCTTTCCCGAATCGCGCAGTAGCTTTTCTACCGCGTCGCGCAGATCGACAAGTACATCTACATCGAGAGCGGCGTAGTTGAGCCAATCTTCATGCAGCGGCCTAATCGACCAATCAACTGCGCTATGTTCTTTTGCAAGTTGGATGTCTAGGAGTGCTTCAGAGAGTGGACCTAGTCCGACTCTTTCGCAGCCAGCAATTCTTCCTCCTAGTTCGGTATCAAAGAGGATTGTGGGATTGATTCCAAGTTCGCGCAGGCAGGGAAGATCTTGTGTGCTGGCATGAATAATCCATTCGCAATCTTTGAAGGTGCGGTCCATCTCGCTCCAAAGATCAGCGTCGCTCACGGCTATCGGATCGATGAGATGCAGCCCGCCTTCGCGACGAAAGATTTGGATGAGGTAGGCGCGCTGGCTATAACGATATCCGGAGGCTCGTTCGGCATCGACTGCGATTGGTCCGTGCCCACCTTTTAGCGCTTCTAGTGCAGCGAGAAAGCCTTTACGATCGACAACTAATTCCGGCAGACCTGAGCGGGGAGTTAATAAGGGTTCAGACATTCGAGTGAATTACTTCGAGAGTTGGCTACGCGTGAGGGGAGTGACGCCTTCTGGAATTGGTTCCAATCCCGCACAACGTTCCAGGAGATCCAGCCAAGCTCTAACGTGATCAGCGATTGCGGTCGGATCAGTCGGAGTCCAAGAGGCACGCACCTCTAATTCAGAGTCATCAGCCCGCTCGCCGAGCGTTCCAAAAGATGCACTCGCAACGCGGGTGACTGTTCCACTTGGTTGTACATACTGACAACCAAATTTTTCGAGAGATTCGATAAGCCAACTCCACCCGACGTTGGCAACCATGGGATCGGAGGCCATCTCATGATCAACATCGGCCCGCACAAAGGTGACGCAACGGAAATCCCCGCCCCACCCCTCCTGGCCAGCGGGGTCATGGAGCAATACCAGCCTGGCAGTAGCGATCTCATCTTCAGTATCGGCCGTCATGGCGAAGGCAAAGGGGGCGAGCTTTTGCGGTGCAGGGATCTCTTCGAGGATCAACTCCACGCGGGCAGTAATCGCCCTGATATCGGCCAGAATCTCTTCGAAACTAATCGCGCTGGCCATGCCGTAAGGGTAATTTCAAACGGAGTTAATCGTGGGAAGGCGCGAGTCGGAGGTGCAGGAAAAGGCCCCCAGGTACCGATTCGCGCGAGACTTCGCTCGATCCGGCCGTTAGCCCTGCCAGGTCCACGGGGTTCTCGCCCCCGATCTGCTCGGAGATAGTCAGGTAGAGATCGGTAAGCAACCCATCTGAGATCGCGGCGCTGACGAGAGCAGGGCCTGCCTCGATCAGAAGATCCCCGTATTGCGATGTCGCCGTGGCAACTGCATCCCTAAACGAGAGATCCCAAGCAGTGGCAATGGGGTTACTTGAAAGGCGATCAGGGAGCCCCTGACGAGTGAGCACGATCAACGGCAACGGAGTCTTTTGGTAGGGCTCATTTCGAGCGGTATTGCCGCCGATCAAAATTGCGCCAAAATCTCTGCGCAGCTGGTGAAAGCGCTCTCGATCGGCGGGAAAGGAGAGGCCAGCGGAGCTTCCCCTGAGAGTGCTCGACCCATCTGCCCCGAGGACGAGGTTGGCTGCTACGCGATAGCTCATGGCGTTACCTTAAGTGTCAGTGGGGTTCTTTAACCTAAGCAACATGATCATCGACTGCGATACCTGCACAATGCGCGATCTTGCCTGTTCGGACTGCGTCGTCTCTGTTCTCCTCACCATCTCCGAGCGTCCCACTGCCGAGATCACCCACGCTGAGGTCAGCGCCATCTCCGCTCTCTCCGATAAGGGATTGGTTCCTCCGCTCCGTTTTCACGCCTAGCTCAGCGCGGGGAATTTGGGGCGCGCTCCTTGCCCTCCACTAGCCTTGCCTGGTGCCTCCACGGAAAATTCTTCTCGTAACAAATGATCTCGGTCCAAGAGCTGGTGGCATAGAGACCTTTATATTGGGCCTCCTCGATCAACTCGATGGCTCTCAGATCGTCATCTACACCGCCGCCCAAAAAGAGAGTGCCGCTTTTGATGCCGCCCTGAGTGCCAGGACAGGTGTGATTGTCATTCGCGATAAGAGTTCGATACTGCTTCCGACTCCTGCAGTAAATCGCCGAGTCCGCGCAACGATGCGCAATTATGAGAGCGAAGTAATCTGGTTCGGCGCAGCGATGCCACTGGCGTGGATGTCTGGATTGCTCAAGAGAGCAGGGGCCCGCCATATAGTTGCACTCACCCATGGCCACGAAGTCTGGTGGGCGAAGGTGCCGCCCTTTCAACAGATCTTCGCTCACTCCACCAAATCAATTGATGTGCTCACGTACTTAGGAGAGTTCACTCGCAGTGCAATGGCCCCGATCGTTGCAGGTAATTGCACCATGGTGCAGATTGCCCCTGGCATATCGGTTGACCACTTCTCACCCGCTGCCAAGTCAGAGAAATTGATCAAGGAGTTGGACCTCCAGGGAAAGAGCGTTCTCGTTTCCGTCGGCAGATTGGTACACCGTAAAGGGCAAGATAAATTATTGGCAGCGTTGCCCCAAATTATTGCGCAGCACCCCGATGTGGCTCTGCTCTTTGTGGGCGTTGGTCCGCGACAGAAGAAGTTAGATCAGTTGGTGTGCCACCATGAACTGCAAGAGTATGTACGTTTTGTTGGACGCGTCACCTACGACAAGTTGCCGGACTACTTCAGACTCGGGGATCTCTTTGTGATGCCCTCTCGCTCTCGCCTGGCAGGCCTTGAAGTAGAAGGTTTGGGAATCGTCTATCTGGAAGCTAGTGCTTCAGGCGTAGCAGTTCTTGCAGGAGCGTCGGGTGGGGCGCCTGATGCAGTTCTTGTTGGAAAGACTGGAGAGGTCGTCGACGGAACCTCCATTGATCAGATAGCGCTTGCGATCAATAACCTCTTAGATCATCCGTTGAAATTAGCGGAGATGGGGCGGCAGGGAAGAGCATGGACGCAAGAGCGTTGGAGTTGGACGATCTGGGGCACGAAATTTAAAGAGGTACTACTCGGCTATTAATTGGTTTGCGAGTGCCACGACAATCGCCTGAGTGCGATTCTTCACTTCCAACTTTCTATAAATTGAGGCAAGGTGGCTCTTTATCGTCGCCTCCGAAAGAAATAGATGCGAGCCCATCTCCTTCGCGCTCCAGCCAGTCTGCAAAATTTGAATGACATCCAATTCGCGTTGAGTCAGGTCGAAACGATTTTGTGGCAGGGCGGGTGCGGCGAAGTGATATTGAGAGTTCTCTAATTGGTCGATGATCGAGATCAGGTGGCCGACCGGTTCACCCTTGAGTACATAAGCCGCCGCTCCTCGTTGGTGGGCAATGCGCAGCGACTGTGGATCATCGCCCAGCGTCAGCACTACGAACTTGAGAAGTGGCGTAATCAATTCAAGACCTGATCCATCGGGCAAGTTCACATCGACGATTACGAGGTCCGGCTTTGTGAATAGAAGCTGTGCCCGCGCCTCTGCAAGGGAGGCAGCCTCTCCAACAATATTGTGGCCGGCCGCGCGCAGCGCTTGAGTAAGTCCAGTTCGAATTAACTCGTGATCGTCAACAATAAGGATTAACACCTAAGGCACCTGTCGAATTTCTACGTGGCTAAAGTCCTCAGCAAGGGTGTACTCCCACCCAATCTCTATCAACCGCTCAATGATTCCAGTAAGCCCAAAACCCACAGCGCTGCGCTCTTTGGCGTGGGAGCCATCGCTTTCGAAGAGAACTCTTCCGGGATGGATATCAACCGATATCTCTTTTGCCTGGCCGTGGGCGATGGCATTGCGTACCAATTCCATAAGCACTTTCCCTAGCTCTAAACCGACTTCATCGTCGTTAAGCGACCCAGTTACCTTGAAGTCAATCTCTAGGGATTGCAGTTCGGCTAGCAATTGTTCCTGCGGAGCGTGGTCGCGATTAGATCTGAGGCGAAAAATCTCTTCGCGCACGGTGGCGTTAAGAGTAGTGACTCGCTCCCGAATTGCTCGTAGCGCTTTTCGGGATTCAGTATGTGTATCAGAGCGGCCTATCTCGCTATCGAGTGCATAACCAATTGCCGCTAAATCTTGCGCAATCGAGTCATGCAGTTCACGGGCGATCCGTGCCCGCTCGTGAGCGATATCAACCAAATAAATCGGCGATCTCGCGCGCGAACTGTTGATTGACCACGTGACGCTTCACCGAGAGCTTTGCAGTCAACTGACCATCAGCGATAGTGAAATCGACGGGCAAGATTGTGAACTTTCGAATCGACTCGGCGCGGCTAACGACCTTATTCGCCTCGTCAACTGCGGCCTGAATGACATCAATCAAGGCAGGATCTTTCGCAAGCTCAGCGACCGAAGCGCCGCCCTTTTTGTTGCTCAGCGCCCACGACTTCAAAGAGTCCGGATCGAGAGTTATGAGAGCGGCGATAAATGGTTTGTTATCACCTACGACCATGCATTGACTGACGAGGGTATGTGCACGGAGGCGATCTTCGAGAATTTCAGGAGCGACATTCTTTCCGCCCGATGTAACGATGATCTCTTTCTTGCGCCCGACGATATATAGATAGCCATCGTCATCAATGGTGCCTAGATCACCGCTCTTGAAATAGCCATCCTCTGTCATGCACTCTTTGGTCGCTGCGTCATTCTGCCAATATCCCTGCATGATGATAGGTCCCTTAATGAGCACTTCACCATCAGATGCGATCTTGATGCGCGTGCCAGGGATAGGTCGCCCAACGCTGCCAATCTTCTGGGCAGAACGGACATTTACCGACGATGCAGCTGTTGTTTCCGTGAGGCCGTAGCCTTCGAGAATATTTATACCCGCTCCGCGAAAGAAGTGACCAAGGCGAGGACTGAGCGGTGCTCCGCCTGACAAGGCAGCTTCAACGCGACCACCAAGACCGGCGCGAATCTTTGAATAGACCAAGCGATCAAAGAGCAGGTGCGCGGCGCGCAGTGTGAGAGAGATCTTCTCTTTATCTATACCTTCTGAGTAGGCAACGGCAACGTCGACTGCCTTCTTAAAAATCTTGCTCTTGCCACCCTCGTGGGCTTTGTTCTCGGCACTGTTGTAAACCTTTTCGAAGATGCGAGGAACTGCGAGCACTAGCGTCGGCTTAAAAGTTCCCAAGTCTTGGGGGAGGCGATTAATATCTTGGCAATGCGCCAGGTGGAGGCCCGCGTGAATCGCGCCAAATTGGATCATGCGACCGAATACGTGTGCGATCGGCAGGAAGAGGAGAGTGGAGCCGCCAGGACGTAGAAATTCGACACGTGCGTAAAGGACGACGTTCGCACATTCCGACATGAAATTCCCATGAGTGAATGTCACGCCTTTGGGATTGCCGGTGGTCCCGGAGGTGTAGATCAGGGTCATCAAATCGTCGGGGCCGAGTGCAGCGATGCGATCTTCGACCGCGGAATCGGGAATATCGCGTCCAGCGTGAACGAGATTGGCAACAGCATCTTCAGTAATAACGAGAACTTCGCGGCAACTCTCCGGAAGAACTGGCTTGGCGAGCTGGGCGAGGCTGGGGGATTCAACGATCAGAATAGAACTGGCAGAGTCTGTGAGGATCCAACGCACCTGCTCGGCGCTGGAAGTCTCGTAGATAGGAACCGTGATTGCGCCGCAGTAGATAATTGCGAAGTCGAGGATCGTCCACTCGTAGCGGGTCTTCGCCATGATGGCCACGCGGTCTCCACGCTGGATTCCATGGGCAATCAGGCCCTTGGCAACGCTGCGGATCTCCTGGTCAAACTCCACGGCCGTGACTGGTTGCCACCCATCACCCAGAGGGCGGGAGAGCAGAATTCTGCCTGGCTCCTTGGCTACCTTGTCGGTGATGATGCTGGTGATATTGCCCGTCGTTGGGTGCGGCACGAGAGCCGGTAGGTAGGTCTCAATCATGCGAGAACGCTAGTGGGAAAGGGCTGAACTTTCATTGCCATGCGCAAGGTAATCTTCCACCGTGGAAAATTTGAGCATCGGCGTAGATATTGGTGGCACTAAGGTTTTGGGCGGCGTTGTCGACCAGACCGGCAATATTCTGACCACGCATCGCGAGGATACGCCGAAGGCTGGCGGCGCGGAGCTCACAGAGGTCATCATCGGAGTAATCCAAGAGTTGCTGGCGCAGTACCCCGCAAAGTCAGTGGGAATCTCTGCTGCCGGATTCGTCTCCTCCGATCGCCAGACCATGCTCGCCACTCCAAATATTGCTGGTTGGAATGGAGTAAACCTCAAAGTCGAAATCTCTCGCGAGATTGATCTTCCTGTTGTTATTGAGAATGATGCCAACGCTGCAGCCTGGGGTGAGGCGGTTTATGGGGCCGGTCGCGGGGAGAGTGAATTGATGATGGTCACCGTCGGTACCGGGATCGGCGGGGGACTTGTAAATAACGGAGCCCTTTATCGCGGGGCATTTGGAGTCGCCGCCGAGTTCGGACATATGCGCGTTGTGCCCAATGGACTCTTGTGCGGATGTGGAAAGTTGGGCTGCTTCGAACAATATGCCTCCGGTAGTGCGCTACACCGCCATTTGTTGGAAGCGATCGAGAAGGACCCCGCGGGCGGGGCGGCGCTGCTGGCCCGTGGCGATGGAACGATCGCAGGTATTAAGGGACATCACATTACTGATGCTGCCCGCGAGGGAGATCCCATCGCAGTCGGAGCATTCAATACAACGGGTGATTGGTTGGGTGCAGGCATCGCCTCGCTCTGTGTCATCGTCGATCCCGCTTGCGTTGTAATCGGTGGGGGAGTTATTGATGCCGGCGATCTTTTGATGGTCCCTACTCGCGCCGCTATCGAAAAATATATGCCTTTTAATGGGAAGCATCCAGCACCTAAGGTTTTGGTCGCCGAACTT
Organism: uncultured Actinomycetes bacterium; assembly: GCA_903916385.1. Lineage (GTDB taxonomy): Bacteria > Actinomycetota > Actinomycetes > Nanopelagicales > Nanopelagicaceae > PALSA-747. The sequence continues at coordinate 4,036 of CAIWWH010000067.1, read as the reverse complement.
GGAAACGATGCCGGGCTCGTTGGCGTTGCAGATCTAGCACGTCGCTAGTCTTTAAACCGCAGCACCATCGTCGAACTCATCACCTTCGCTGCGAGCGAGGCGCATAATTGATAGAGCTACTCCACCTATAAAGAGGAGCACACCGGGCCAAGGCCCTGTGCCGAAGAAGGTAAAGCCCGTGGCGTATTCGAGCAACAAATAAGCAGGGCCGCCGATTAGACAGACAAGTGCAATTCGCGCCGCTTGGTCAACCTCGGGCAATTTTGGATTGGGATGTTCAAAGTGTTCATCTCCACGTGCATCCAACTCGTCTAAATATGTCGTCGGATGAGATTCATCGAGCGATAGTTGCGAGACGATCGACTCGAACTCTGCATCGATAAGTTCATTCTCATCACTCTGGTTGGCGCTCTCGAACTCTCCGGTGAGAACATCTTGAATGTACTCAACGCTCTCGGCGATGAGATCTTCAACTTCATAATCAAGAGAGACATTGTGAAAAGACCTCTCAAAGATAATTTCGCGAATGCTTGGCGAGCTGACGTTATCAATAATCGTGTGACTGCAATTAGGACTGACTACGTGGTCGTTGATCGAATATCCGATCAATATTGGACGATCGACGAGATAGAGATCGTGCTCGACGATCTTCCAGAGGTTGCGCACGGAGTCCAACGCTTTTAGAGGGATGCGGCCATACCCATGAACTGGTGCGCCGGCCTGCGCGACATCGCTCGGACCACCCTTCACGGAGGGCAGGATATGCTTCAGCGCGGGGACTAGCTTGAAGAACTTTCTCTCATCGAAGATCGATGGATTTAAGAGCAGGAGTCCCTCGATCTCGCTACCGCGAATCTGTGCCAATTTGAGTGCTAAGGCGCCGCCGACCGAGAATCCCCCCACAAAGACGCGATCACAGTTGGCTTTGAGAGTGAGAAATGCCGTCTCAACGGAGTCATACCAATCTTCCCAGGTGCTGCGATTGAGGTCCTTCCACTGGGTGCCATGCCCCGCGATGCGCGGGACCGAGACGGTATACCCCGCCTCATGAATTCCCTGTGCCCACGGAAGCACCGATGCAGGCGATCCTGTGAAGCCGTGGAGGAGTAAGACCCCAGTTTTCCCTCCAGAAAGGTAGAAACTTTCGGAGTTTGCAATAAGAGTCACGCTCAAATGGTGTCACAAGGTGGCCATTAACCCCTAAATTAGACCCCTGACGTTTCGATCGGCGAGGCGGATTGCAAGAGAGGGGAGGGCGATACATGGCTTACACATTTCTTAAGTCCTTCTTAACCCCGATCTTGATGGTGCTCTTCCGCCCCAAGGTGACCGGCTTGCGCCATGTGCCGAATCTTGGACCCGTCATCATCGCTTCGAATCACCTCTCTTTCAGTGACTCGATCTTCATGCCGCTGGTCGTTCCGCGGAAAGTCACCTTCATGGCAAAGAGCGAGTACTTCACATCGCCTGGCATTAAGGGCTTCGTAAAGAAGATCACCTTTCAAGCTCTCGGCCAGGTACCCGTTGACCGTTCTGGGGGACGCCGCAGCGAGGCCGCAATTCGCACTGGTCTCAAGCTCCTGGAAGAGGGGCAGTGCATCGGCATCTATCCAGAGGGCACTCGCTCTCCAGATGGTCGCCTATTCAAAGGTCGCACTGGCATCGCGCGTATGGCAATCGACTCTGGTGCTCCAGTGATCCCGGTGGCAATGTTTAATACCGCCGAGATTCAACCAACAGGTCAGGTAGTTCCTAAAGTCCGTCGCGTCGAGATGGTCTTTGGCGAACCAATGTATTTCAACGGTGATTCCAGCGACCTTGCTTACCTGCGCCAAGTAACCGACGAGATCATGCGTGGTATCCAGAAGATCTCAGGTCAGGTCTATGTAGATATGTATGCTTCAGATGCGAAGAGCGCGCTCGCAGCGGAGAAGAAGAAAGAGGAGAACTAACCGTTCCCTAGGATCTCGCGGCGGGCTGATACATACTCGCACGTTCCACAACCATCTTTAGCGGGAGGACACTCTCCCCGAATCATGCGCACCAAATCCGACAGCCGCTCTTGTAGAGCGATGGGATTGCGCTCTGCTGGAAACCACGAGCTATTTACGCGATATCCAAAGCCCGCGGCCAGATTTCCAGAGGCGCGATCGAGAGACCAGGTATATAAACCGATGAGGGAGATCTGCTTGGGCGCATCTTTAGCCGGGTTCTCGAGTGCAAAGGCGTAAGCCTCTAGCTGTGGGGCATAGAAGCCACTCTTGTCGTAATCCTTCTTCTGTAACTTGCAATCGATGATTCCATATGTGCCATCTGCAAATTCCAGGAGCAGGTCGTACTTGCCACGGATAAAGAGGCCGGAGTCGACTCCATCAACAACAATGTTCTTCGAAAGGACCCAGCCGCCATGTGAGTGCACCTTGCCCTCAGGAAGGTCAGGATGCATATCCGAGGTCTTGGCTCCAATGAAGTAGCGCTCCTGCATATCGGCCAGATCGCCGATAAGCGGCATCGTCATCGGCACGGCGACGGAATGGTTGTACTGCAGCCAGAGGCAGCGATGACAATCGCCCCACGCATAGGTGAGGTGGCTTGGACTAATAGCGGCGCGTGGATCGCCCATGATGACCTACTTCTCTTAGGAGAGAGGGATGCACCCTCGATTATTTATGGGCAAAGTCTGTACCAAAGGAGTGACAAGTGGGCGGTGCGCCACGTGGCTTTCTTATTTCTGTAGGAGGGAATTAATAAAGGTAAAGACTCCTAGGCCTACCATCACAAAGCCCCCACCAGCACGGAGGCGAATCAAACGTGCGGGGTCAGAAGAGAGCCATTGTCGGATCGTGCCCGCGATTATTCCCCAGGCTCCATCCGAGATGAAACAGATTGCACAGAAGATTGCACCGAGTAGAAGCAGCTGCGAGGTCAGGTGGCCCTTCGGGCGATCGATAAATTGGGGGAGTATCGCGGCGAAGAAGACGAGACTTTTGGGGTTTAAAACACCTACAAGATAACCCTGCCGGATGGTCTTAAGGAGGCCCGGCTTACCCTCGCTGGTGTCGTTCATGGCTTCGGCATGCTCCTTAGAGTGTCGAATAGCCTCGACTCCGAGATAGACGAGATAGAAAGCGCCCAGCCACTGCACACCCACGTAGACGGCGTGATAGCGCTGCAGAATTGGTCCTAAGCCCACCGCGACAAAGATCGAGATCGTGAACATACCCAGGGCATTGCCTAGGACGGTCGCTACAGCCACGGCACGGCCCCAGGAGATGGCTCTAGCGATCGTGAAGAGCACGCTGGGACCTGGGGCGAGGATGATCAGGCTGGAGGCGGCCACGTACTCCCAGATTCGGGAGGGAATGATCAAAGTCACTCGGATAGGGTAGTTGAAAGGGGCGGTTCGGGGTGGACAGTTTTGTATCGAATCGATAGGTTACGTCTCGTTATATCGAATCGATAGTAACGAATGATCTGCCCCAGAGTTGGAGTCCATTAATGCGCTCGCGAAGTGAATCCCTAGAGTTCGCCCTTCTTGGCGTCCTCAGCCAGGGCCCACTTCATGGGTATGAGCTTCGTAAGCGGATGACAGCCATTTATGGCCCCTTCCGCGCGCTCTCCTTCTCTGTGCTCTACCCCCAACTCCACCGCATGTTGGATGCCGGGGTCATTCAAGAGAGCCTCTCTACAGAGGTTGGTGGAACCCGTCGCTCTCGAATCGTTTATGCAATCACCCCTAAGGGGCGCGCTCGCTTTGAAGCAATCTCGGCGAGCAGCGAACCTGAAAGTTGGGAAGATGAAAGCTTTGAAGTTCGATTTGCCTTCTTTGGCCCAACGCCGCAGCGCAATCGACTCCAAATTCTTGAAGGCCGACATCAGAAGCTCGACGAGAAGGCAAAGATCCTTCGTAGCGAACTCGAGAAGTCACCTGAGGGAATCGACCGTTATTTAGTTGAGTGGCGTCGTCACTCATTGGAATCCGCCGAGCGCGAAATCGCTTGGTTACAAGAAATGATCAATACCGAAAGGAAGTCCT
>CAIWWH010000066.1 GCA_903916385.1 uncultured Actinomycetes bacterium | reverse complement strand
CGTATGGTGATCTGATGTCACGTATTGGTCGCTCTCCCATCACAATTCCTGCTGGAGTTGAAGTAAACATTGCAGGTCAAGAGATCTCAGTGAAAGGTCCCAAGGGCACACTTTCACATACTCTCGCTGGCCCAATCGCAATTGCCAAAGAGGAGTCAACACTTGTTGTTACTCGTCCCGATGATGGACGCGTAGCGCGTTCACTTCATGGCCTTTCACGTACCTTGGTCGCGAATATGATCGAGGGCGTTACAAATGGATATTCAAAGACCATCAACATCGTTGGTGTTGGTTACAAGGTCGCTGAAAAGGGTAAGGATTTGGAGTTCGCGCTTGGCTATAGCCATCCGGTTCCATTTACCGCTCCAGAAGGCATCACCTTCAAGGTCGAATCTGCGACTCGCTTCTCGATCTCTGGTGTCGATAAGCAGCTCGTTGGTGAAGTTGCAGCGAAGATTCAAAAGCTTCGTAAGGCTGATCCATATAAGGGCAAGGGTCTCCACCTCGACGGCGCAAAGATTCGCCGCAAGCAAGGAAAGACAGGTAAGAAGTAATGGCTATCGGTGTAAAGGTTGTTAAAGGCTCGGCACAAAATGCCCGCCGTCGTCGCCACTTCCGTGTCCGCAAGCGCGTTGTCGGTTCTGCCGAGCGTCCTCGCCTTGTCGTTTCACGTTCCTCTCGTCACCTTGTAGTGCAGATCGTCGATGATTCGATCGGCCAGACTCTCGTCTCAGCTTCAACCATGGAAGCAACACTTCGCGAGACAAAAGACGACAAGAGCGCAAAGGCTCGCCTCGTCGGTGCAGAGATCGCAAAGCGCGCCAAGGAAAAGGGTATTTCTGCAGTGGTCTTCGATCGTGGCGGAAACAAGTACACCGGACGCATTGCAGCGCTTGCTGACAGTGCCCGCGAGAATGGATTGGACTTCTAATGGCTACTCCTCCAGTAAACGCAAACGCATCAGATCGCGCTCCTAAGGGCGGTAATGATCGTCGCGAGCGTCGCGGCCGTGATGGTGGACCTGAGAAGGAGAAGTCTCCTTACACAGAGCGCGTTGTCTTCATTAACCGCGTAGCAAAGGTTGTAAAGGGTGGACGTCGTTTCTCCTTCACAGCACTTGTTGTCGTAGGTGACCAAAAGGGCACCGTCGGAGTCGGATATGGCAAGGCCAAGGAAGTTCCTCAGGCTATTGCTAAGGCAGTGGAAGATGCGAAGAAGCAATTCTTCAAAGTCGCGCTCCTCGGTTCCACGATCCCTCACCCAGTACAAGGTGAAGCTGCAGCTGGCGTAGTTCTTCTCCGCCCTGCATCTCCTGGTACTGGAGTTATAGCTGGTGGTCCAGTCCGCGCCGTACTCGAGTGCGCTGGCATCAACGATGTTCTCACCAAGTCTCTTGGTTCAAATAACCCAATCAACATGGTGCACGCCACCGCAGCAGCTCTGAAGTCGTTGGAATCCCCAACTTCGATCGCAGCGCGTCGTGGATTGCCTCTTGAAGATGTCGCACCTGCAGCAATTGCTCGTGCCATAGCAGCAACGGTTGGTGCATAAACATGCCACGTCTAAAAGTCACACAACTTCGTTCCAAGGTTGGCGCTCGTCCAGAGCACCGCGAGACCTTGCGTTCACTTGGTTTAAAGCGAATCGGTGATGTTGTCGTAAAGGAAGATCGTCCCGAGATTCGTGGAATGGTCGTCGCTGTACGTCACATGGTTACCGTTGAGGAGGTCGAATAACAATGGTTCTCAAGGTTCATCATCTACGTCCGGCTCCGGGCGCAAAGAAGGCTCGCACCCGTAAGGGTCGCGGTGAGGCTTCAAAGGGAAAGACTGCTGGTCGTGGTGGCAAGGGAACGCGTGCTCGTAACGTTGTTCGCGCCGGCTTCGAAGGTGGTCAGCTTCCTTTGGTCATGCGTCTTCCAAAGCTCCGCGGTTTCAAAAACCCAGAGCGTGTCGAATACCAGCCAGTGAATGTCTCAACCATCAACGCGCTATATCCAAAGGGTGGCCAAGTCACCGTTGAAGATCTAGTCGCAAAGGGCGCTGCCCGCGATGGTCATCCGGTTAAGGTTCTTGGAAATGGCGACATTTCTGTGAAGGTAACCGTCGTGGCACACGCATTCTCTTCATCAGCATCTGAGAAGATTGCTGCTGCTGGCGGATCGATCACTAAGCTCTAACGGCTTTAATCCAACCCCGAATTAAGAAACCCGATAAGAGTCCTTGCTCGATTGAATAAAGACTCGGTAAGAAATTAGAGGAGAAGTTAAATGCTTGCAGCGTTTGGTAAGGCCTTCAAGACGCCCGATCTTCGCGTAAAGATTTTCTTCACTCTGGCGATCATGGCGCTCTTCCGCTTTGGATCGATCGTCCCAACGCCAGGTGTCTCTTACAAAAATGTGCAGTCATGCTTAAACCAGACCAGTTCTGGTGGACTCTTCGGGCTTATTAACTTGTTCTCTGGCGGTGCGCTCTTGCACCTTTCGGTCTTTGCCCTTGGCATCATGCCGTACATCACCAGCTCAATCATTATTCAGCTGCTCACCGTTGTTATCCCACGCTTTGAAACACTTAAGGCAGAGGGACAATCTGGAAATGCCAAGCTGACCCAGTACACCCGCTACCTCACGGTTGGCTTGGCGATCTTGCAATCTACCGGTCTGATTGCAGTTGCCCGTTCAACAGGTCGTTTGTTCAGCGGCTGTACCCTTGCCATCATTCCCGACTCTTCATGGCCTCGTATCGTGACCATGGTTTTGGTAATGACCGCTGGTACTTCGGTAATCATGTGGCTCGGTGAATTGATCACCGATCGCGGCATCGGTAACGGTATGTCGATCTTGATCTTCACTTCGATTGCTGCTGGTTTCCCAACTCAGCTCTGGTCCATCAAGCAGCAGAAGGGTTGGTTCGCCTTCCTCTTCGTTATGGCCGTTGGAATCTTGATTGTTGCTGCCGTCGTATTCGTCGAGCAGGCGCAACGTCGTATTCCTGTTCAATACGCCAAGCGCCAGATTGGTCGCCAATCTTACGGCGGCACATCTACCTATATTCCAATCAAGGTTAACCAAGCCGGAGTTATCCCAGTTATCTTCGCTTCTTCTCTCCTGTATATCCCATCACTGATCGTGAATTTCTCGGGATCTACGGCGAAGTGGTCGGTCTGGATTCAGACCAACCTCGTTAAGGGCGATCACCCGATCTACATTATTTCTTACGCGATCCTGATCATCTTCTTCACCTACTTCTATGTGGCAATCACATTCAATCCGGATGAAGTTGCCGATAACATGAAGCAGTACGGTGGATTTATCCCTGGTATTCGCGCTGGTAAGCCAACCTCTGAGTACCTGCAATACGTTCTTTCGCGTATTACGGCTCCCGGTTCGCTCTACCTAGCTTTCGTTGCGATCATTCCTATCGTTGCCCTGATCTTGTTCCAGGCCACCACCAACTTCCCATTCGGTGGAACTGCGATCCTGATCGTGGTCGGTGTTGGACTCGATACCGCAAAGCAGATCGAATCTCAGTTGCAGCAACGTTCATATGAGGGATTCCTGCGCTAATGCGTTTAATCCTGGTAGGTCCTCCAGGCGCCGGTAAAGGTACACAAGCAGTCCATCTAGCGGCGCACTACGGAATTCCGCATGTCTCCACTGGGGATATTTTTCGCGCCAACATCAAGGGCGAAACCGAGCTCGGTAAGTTGGCTAAGTCCTATTTGGATTCGGGCAACTTAGTTCCAGATTCGGTCACCAACGAAATGCTCAAAGATCGTATTGCGCAGAGCGATGCGGCCAATGGTTTCTTGCTCGATGGATATCCACGCAACGTGGGCCAGGCGGAGTTTCTCGCCGATGTATTGGTCGCGAGCGGGATTACTTTAGATGCCGTGCTTGAACTTTCTATCCCTAATGATGAGATTATCAAGCGCCTTTCTGGTCGCCGCACCTGTCGCAACTGCGGCACCACCTCGCACGTTATTTTTGATAAACCAAAGGTTGATGGAGCCTGCGATAACTGTGGCGGCGAGCTCTATCAGCGGGAAGATGACAAGGAAGAAGTCGTTGCCCACCGCCTCTCGGTATACGCCGAACAGACGGAACCGATCATTGCCTTCTATCGCGATCTCGGTTTACTCAAGGTAATCAGCGCGGTAGGAGAAGTTTCAGAGATCTCTGCTAACGCAATCGCAGCTCTTAAGTAGGCAGCATGGTTATTCAAATCAAAACCCTTGAGCAACTGAAGTTAATGCGCAAGGCGGGGCTTGTTGTAGCCGAGGCTCTCAATTTAATGAAAGCTGCGATTGCTCCGGGAGTTACCCCACTTGAGCTAGATGCCATTGCAGCTGATTACCTTGAGGCGAACAATGCGATTCCCTCCTTTCTCAACTATCACGGCTATCCCAATGTGATCTGCGCATCGGTTAATCACGAGGTTGTTCATGGGATTCCTAATGAGCGGCCACT
>CAIWWH010000065.1 GCA_903916385.1 uncultured Actinomycetes bacterium | reverse complement strand
CGGCCTGAAGGGCGTTCCCGAGATTGGTTGCCTCTTCAACATTGAGCTCGACCACAAGTCGACCGCCTCCTTCGAGGGGGATACGCATCACCAGGCTACGCGCCTCCTTGGTGACCTCCATGGGACCATCGCCAGTACGTGGTTTCATGGCTGCCATGGTCTAACTCCCTTACCTCAAAACACTGAAGATCGTAGGGAGAAGTATCTCGCATCAGGCTAAAGGTGGGAAATCGAGCGCATGAAATAATCTCTTCTTCCCCTGTTCCATAACGGTGCTTACCGCTTTCTGCGGAACACCGAGGGTTTGCGCAATATCGGCGGTGGCCATCCCCTTGACATAGTGCAATGAGAGCACGACCCGCTCCTCCTCCGGCAGGCTCGCGATAACTTCCGCGAGAGACGGCGCCGGCTTCATGGATGGGAGATTACTAGTACCGGTAACAAAGTAGTACGCCCATTGCAGCGAGCAGCAGAATCCTTCAGCCACGGAGCATTTGATAGCGTTCGCCACATGAGAAAAGCCTTTGGAAGTGGTGTGGCAGCAATCGCGGCCAATGGAGACCTCCTCGATTGCTGGTACCTACAGGTTGGCCTTGAGCCTTTTGCAGCTCCCGCCGACCGCTCTGCTCTACTGGCACCTGATCCGATTCGCGGCGTCACCAAAGAATCCATGGACCTTGAGATCGACCTTGACGCCCCACCTGCCAACGGCGCTGATGCCTACCTAAGGCTCCACCTCCTGTCCCATCGCCTGGTGAAACCGCATGGCCTCAACCTCGATGGAATCTTTGGCTTGCTCACCAATGTGGCCTGGACTTCAGCAGGACCGTGCTCCTTAGTGAACTTCGAAAGTACCCGTGCAAAGTTGCGGGCAGCCTATGGAAATCTCACGGTGTATAGCGTCGATAAATTTCCTCGCATGGTCGACTATGTAATTCCTGAAGGCGTTCGCATCGCAGATGCGGACCGCGTTCGACTCGGCGCGTATCTAACCTCTGGCACCACCGTGATGCATGAAGGCTTCGTAAACTTCAACGCAGGCACCATGGGTAAGTCGATGGTGGAAGGACGCATCAGCGCAGGAGTTGTCGTTGGCGACGGAAGCGATGTCGGCGGGGGCGCATCCATCATGGGCACTCTAAGCGGCGGCGGAAAAGAAGTTATCTCCATTGGAGAGCGTTGTCTGCTCGGTGCAAATTCAGGACTTGGCATCTCGCTAGGAAATGATTGCGTCATTGAATCTGGAACGTACATCACCGCGGGTTCCAAGATCACACTTCCTGATGGCAGCGTCGTTAAAGCCCGCGATCTCTCGGGTGCAAACAATTTGATCTTCCGTCGCAACTCGATGACGGGAAATCTTGAAGTAGTTCCCAAGGTCGGCGGTTGGGAAGGCCTCAATTCAATCTTGCATTCTAATTAGTAATCAAAAATCGAAAGGCCCGAAAAAATCTCGGGCCTTTCTTGCTCTAGCGAGCACCAAACTGACTAAGCGAAAAAATGTTACTCCACATTCAGTAGATTTGCACAGAGCTCAAGATGGGTCACCCAGGAAGCAAGTGATTTCAATAAAGTGAGCGAACGCCTCTGTAGCTCAATGGAGAGAGCGCCGAACTGACTAAGCGGAGGTTATGGGTTCGATTCCCGTCAGGGGCAGATATGAGGAAGGGCTTCGCCTCTAGTCAAGGCGGAGCCCTTTTGATCTGGCCGGGCAAACGATTCTCAAATTAACGGCAAATCTACAATTAGGTCACTCCAGTTGAACTTTTCCGCTGCAAGTTCTTCGATCTGTAAAACTTCTTCTACCAATTCATGTGTGCCTGCGATAAGCGTTGCATTAAAATCTATTTCGCTCGCCAATATCCACGCACGGTCTTCTGGCCACATGATGTTCGGTGATTGCGTACTAGAATGCTCATTGAAACTGTAACCGATCCTGGTGGCATCCCAAATTTCACCACACATGAGCAAGTAATCACGGTGGGGAAGTTTCATTCTCGCACTGGTCATGATTCCATGCGGGAGAGTATTTGATGCAAGATGATCCAAATTTTTTTCCGCCTGGTCCAGGTTTCTCATTGTCGACGAACGGAAGCTTAGGAGTGAGTAACGGCCGAATTTTAGCCGTCTCCTTTGCAGAGGTTTTTCAGGGGTAAATTTGGAAATACTTCCTGAGTGCATCCAACCTTGACCTTCCCACAAAGCCATGAAGCAATGACTTGAGGTGTCGGTGAATTTAGCGAGAACTTCCACAAGAAGAGTTAAAGTTTGCTCTCCGAGATTTCCAAACGTATCTCCCGGCCCCTTGTGTCGCACAAGCACATAACTCTCAAAACCGCCTGGAATAGTGATTCCGACGGGATAGTAATTCTTTCCAGGGTCAACAACCCATGGAACCAAAGAAGCTTTTATCCAATCACCCACCGAAACATCTTCGGGGATGCAAAAAGAGTTTTTCTCCACCGATCTACCCTTCCTCTGGGCAACTAGTACGTGTTAGGTGCAATCTCGAACCAGGACGAGGGAACCCTTAACTTCGTTTTGAAATCTCCGACCGATAATTGGGCGGTAGCGCCACTGCTCGAAGTTGCCGTTATCACGGTGGCGCTGTTGGTTACAGTACGTGCCGCAATCGCAAGGTTCACAACATCCGGCAAATTAAACGCAGTGGCAACATCTTTCTGAATGAGTACTCGCTGCCAGTGGGCGTATTGCGGGTTGAGAAAAATATCTAAACTCCATGGGTCGGGAACATTGGTTAGGTAGGGCAGATCTCCACCCCAGACATCGGCACTTCTTTGCGTCTGTCCCCCATCTGACGAAAAGAAGTAGACAGATATCGGAGCTCCTGCAAAATAGATTGCCTGCGCGTTGCTTGGATCCGTTTCGGTTGCAGCAACTGCAGCAACCCAATTCTGCCCTACCCCCGCTTCAGATTCTTTTGCATATCCGATGTAGGCCTGGTCGCTCGTTGAACTGTAGACATCGCAGTTACAGGCGCTACGCAGCGTGAGGTGCGCTAATCCATAGGTGCGAGAGGCAATTGCCTGCGCCTGTAGGGCGGCTGGTAGCCAACTTGAGGAGATCTCACTAATTCCCAGGAGATACTGTTCGATAGTCATCGTGTCAGTGATCTCGATCTTGCTTCCAACAACTTTGAGTTGCACCTGACCGTATCGAAGTTGGATAGAGCCCGACGGCGTTGTCACTTTGATTACCGAGAAGGGTGGAGGTTTTGGTCCTGTTAGCCCACCGGAAGGATTTGGGTATGCGCTTGTGCCGGTCCAAAAGATATTCCAGAGCGGTTGGTTAGCGAAGGGCTGCACGGCGAAACCTTTACTGGTCTCTGTCGCGGCGATCTTCTTTCCGACTAGGGAAAATCGGTAGACACTCGTTGCATCTCCGTTACCACTCGGATCGAGCGAACCATCCAGATTTGCAGAGAGATCGAGATTTGAGCGTGAAAAACCAGCGGCAAGTGCGATACTGGCAGAAGTTACTTGATGAGCAATATTTACGGTAATGAGTTGAGTATCGGGGACTGAAAGGATTTGTGTTCCCGGAAACCAATAATTAAGTATGTACTGTGCGCTCTGCCCTTCCATCGCTTGGCCTTGCGCGCCGATCTGACTCATTCCAACTCCGTGTCCAAATCCCGATCCGGTTAACACAAAGTGAGGTGGGATCGTTGCGGCGCTTGCAGTCGTCGGAATAAGAAGGAAGAGAAAGACCAATAAAAAGCGTTTCACTTTAGACCAAACCTTTTGGCGAGGTGATGAAACCAATCCCCCATGAAAAGTGCATCGTGGCGAGAATTGCAGGCAGGGTCACCTTCTCTTTGAGATCTTTTCCAATCACGAAAGAGCCGACGAGATTTCCAAGTAGGTACAACCCTGCTGGAAGAAAGAGAACTGGGTTAACCAGTGCGCCGAGTAAGAGTGAGAGCGCGGTTATCGCTACGGTCACTGGTGGGGCGAGGTAACGGAAGTTGATGGTGCCTTTATGGCTGCGGATTACTGCCCGCCGCCAGCGACCATATTCAAAATATTGCTTGGCGAGCGCACGAAAGTTAGGACGTGGCCGATAGGTGACAACCAATTGGGGATCGAACCAAATGATTCCTCCTGCCTGGCGCAGGCGAAAGTTAAGCTCCCAATCCTGGGCTCGCGTAAATCTTTCGTCATAGCCGCCCACCGCCTGTAGCGCCTCTTTGTTAAAGACGCCTAGGTAGACGGTATCTGCTGGACCCGCCTTCCCTCCAACGTGGAAGCGCGCCGCACCTACTCCGAGGGGGGAGCGCATTGCGGTTGCAACTGCGCGCTCAAAAGCGCCGACTCCCGAGGCTGCCATGATGCCCCCGACGTTCACTGCTCCAGTCTGACTCATAGTCCTAACCGCGTCGGCGATGTAAGTCGGTGAGATCTCGGCATGGCCATCGATGCGGCAGATGATCGGATAGCGCGATACCGCAATCGCTAGGTTGAGTGCGGCTGCGGTCCGACCGCTCGGATTTTCTACGAGTCGAACTCGAGGATCGGCTGCGGCGAGCGCGGCGGCTATCTCGTCGGTTCGGTCCTTAGAGGGCCCCAGGGCCAAGATGACTTCAAGAGGACCGTCGTAACGCTGCGCCAAAATCGCTCTGATGGCTCCATCCAGATACCGCTCTTCATTCAAAATGGGCAGCACAACCGAGACTCCGAGGTTCTCGCCCTCAGGAGTTTGCTTTGAATTTACGTTGTCCTGACTCATAGAGCGCTCACGCTACCGTTTCCGAGCGTTACTATCGGCGCAATGACCCTCAAAATCTCTGTGATTGGTACCGGGTACCTGGGCGCCACCCACGCTGCATGTATGTCGAGCCTCGGCTTTGAGGTGATCGGCATCGATGTCGATCCCGCCAAAATTGAGAGTTTGGCCGCGGGGACGATTCCTTTTTACGAGCCAGGTCTCCAAGAATTGTTGCAGAGCGAGTTGGCATCAGGACGTCTCTCTTTCTCCGCGGATTTCAACACCATTAAGGATTGCGACGTGCACTTCATATGCGTGGGTACTCCGCAGGTGAAGGATGGACTTGCCGCAGATCTCACCTACGTGTTTGGTGCGTTGAGATCTATCGCTCCCATCATTAAAGATGGCTCCCTTGTTGTCGGTAAATCCACCGTCCCAGTAGGTACCGCTGCGAAGATGCGGGAGGAACTCTTGACTGTGAATCCAAGTACCGATCTGGCATGGAATCCCGAGTTTCTACGCGAAGGTTTTGCGGTTGAAGATACTTTGAAACCCAATCGCTTGGTCGTGGGAGTAACCAACGATCGCGCAGAAGAGATCCTGCGCGAGGTGTACGCAAAGAGCCTTACAGAAGAAACCCCTTGGGTAGTCGCTGATCTACCAACAGCTGAACTGGTAAAGGTTGCCGCTAACTCATTCCTGGCTACCAAGATCTCCTTTATCAACGCGATGGCAGAGATCTGTGAGGCAGCGGGCGGAGATGTCACCGTTCTTGCCAAGGCAATTGGATATGACCCCCGCATCGGGAGTCGATTCCTACAAGCGGGTATCGGATTTGGTGGCGGCTGCCTGCCAAAAGATATTCGTGCCTTCATGGCGCGCTCACAGGAGCTGGGTGCACAACAGGCTCTGGAGTTCCTGCGTGAGATTGATTCGATCAACTTACGCGCGCGCACTCGCATGATCGATCTGGTTCGCAAGGATCTCTCCGAGGACCTACGCGGCAAGAAGATTGCCGTACTCGGCGCCGCATTTAAACCGGACAGCGACGATGTGCGTGACTCCCCCGCCCTCGATATTGCGGTGCAGATTCAGGGCGCAGGTGCGCTGGTTACCGTACACGATCCCAAGGCAATCGAAAATGCTGCGAAGCGTTTTCCAACGTTAGGTTTTGCAGAGAGTATTGAAGAGTGCGTTGCCGGCGCTGATCTCGTGTTGCACCTCACCGAATGGAAGATTTATCGCGAGATTGATCCAACGGCTCTCATTAAGCTTGTTGCCAATGCGATTGTTATTGACGGCCGCAACGCGTTAGATCGCGATAAGTGGCGCAATGCAGGATGGAAGTTCCGCGCACTTGGCCGTTCTAATATCTAAAAGCCAGTTCGCATATTTCTTTTAGAGTTTAAAGACTTACCCTTTTCGAGCGATGCCACGCGTGCGCTCTCCATTAACTCACCGACTTTTGTCGCTATAGATGCATCACTGGAACCCAAGATACGGGCGGCAAGTAGCCCGGCATTCTTAGCATTACCGACTCCGACAGTTGCGACGGGAACGCCGGCAGGCATCTGCACGATAGAGAGGAGTGAATCCATTCCATCTAAGACCTTAAGTGCCACTGGAACACCAATGACTGGAAGTGTTGTCGCTGCCGCGATCATTCCTGGAAGGTGCGCCGCGCCACCTGCACCGGCAATGATCACCTTGTAGCCGGCACCGACAGCACCGTTAGCGAAGGCCAACATCTCATTCGGTGTGCGATGCGCGCTTATGACATCGACATCGTAACTAATCCCAAGTTCATCAAGGATCGTGGCGGCCTCCTGCATGGTTGGCCAGTCCGAATCTGATCCCATAACGATCGCAACAGATTTACTCATCGATAGCTCCACTCAGGTAATCAACGGCATGGCTAACTTCAGACCTTAAGTGTAGAAGATCACCACCCAACAAGGTGACGTGACCAACCTTGCGTCCGGGGCGCAACTCCTTCATGTATTGATGAATTTTCAGCCCGGGGATTCGTGCCATTAGGTGGAGGTACGGCTTATAGAGATCCTTGCTCTTATCTGTCTCGATACCAATTACATTCCCCATAACAGCAAAAGGTGCAACTAATGAAGTATCACCGAGGGGAAGATCGAGAACAGCCCGAAGGTGCTGTTCAAACTGGCTCGTCACGGCTCCCTCAATACTCCAGTGTCCAGAGTTGTGAGGACGAAGAGCGAGTTCGTTAATGATCAGCTGATCGCCAACAACAAAGATCTCAACAGCCATAACACCAACGAGATCGATCCCTTGCGCGATCTGTAGTGCGATCTGCACGGTTTGCGCGGCGAGAGCCCGAGAGAAATTCGGGATCGGGGTAACTGTCTGAGTGCAGATTCCATCCTCTTGCACTGTCAGGGTTGGTGCCCAAGTCGATGCTTGGCCGTGTGGTGAGCGCGCCACCATGATCGCAATCTCAAAGTCAAAGGCGAGCCTCTCTTCAAGCAAGATGGTCTTGCCGATCTCTTTATGGAGCGCGTCTAGGGCTGACTCATCTGCGATCTGAAAGACACCGCGTCCGTCATACCCTCCGGAAATACTCTTAGCGATGAGCGGGAACTCCACCGTTACCTCTCCGCCGTCATACGCCTGCCAACGCGGGTTAGGAAGACCCAACTCCTCCATCTTTTGGCGCATCGCCAATTTATTCTGACTAAAGAGAAACGATTGCGCTTTTGGAAAGACTTTTACTCCACTGGCTTCAATAGCCGAAATGAGCTCCTGCGGAATCAATTCATGTTCAAAGGTGACGACATCACACTTGCTCGCCCAATCAAGCACTGCATCTACATCAGAAAGTGAACCGACGGTGTGGGGTGCTACTTGAGCCCCACTTTCACTCGAGCTACCCGCAAAGAGCGAGAGTGAGATTCCAAGATCAACTGCGGGAGGAAGCATCATGCGGGCGAGTTGACCCGCCCCAATGACTCCGACGGTTGGGAAGCTCATGTGCGAACTCTACCTAAGGTGCACTACATCGCCGGCGCCGATGAGATCGCCATTCTCTAATCGCAACCGTCCATCCTCGTCGACGCCAATCGCAACTCCGACGATTGCGCGGCCATCGGGGAGGTTTACCCGAACCTCACTACCAATGGTCTTGGAAAGAGCTCTATACGTAGCAACCAAATCTTCTCCATCATCCCAGCGAGCAAAGAGTGCACGGAAGGAGAGAAGGATCGTGGGCAGCAGTTCGTTGCGATCCAATTCGATACCGCTCTCAATGAAGATGGAGGAAGCGGTATCTACTGGTAACTCCTCTGGAGTAGTCGAAACATTGACTCCGATACCTACGATAACTCCTGGACCATATCTTTCGCAGAGAACTCCCGCGACCTTCCCACTTTGGCAGATCACATCATTTGGCCACTTCGTAGCAAAGGCGGTAGAGCCCGTTGCCTCATTGAGGCTCCGGGCAATTGCAATTCCAGTGAGTAATGGAATCCATCCCCATTCTGTGCTGCGCTTGGGTTCGATATAAAAAGAGAAGAGCAGCGCGACATCCGGCACGGATTCAAATTTTCTATCTAACCTTCCGCGTCCAGCGCTCTGAAATTCAGCGACGACACAATCTCCGCTACTGACGAGTTCATTCTTCAACTCATCTTGCGTTGAACCGACCTCGCTTAGTACGCGTACCCGCCAGTAATTCGCGGGGAGCGCAGCTGATAGTGCAGAGTTATTAAGAGCTGGACGTATCACAGGAGCCTGCTTCACTAGTAAAGTGTGGATGTGACTGATGCGATAAATACTACTGCCGCCAAGATCAATGATTTGAAAGCGCGGCTCGAAAAGGCGGCGCAGAGCGGAACACCAGCTGCAATCGAGAAGCGCCATGCCGCTGGTAAGTACACAGCGCGTGAGCGGATAGCTAAGTTGGTTGATGAAGGCTCATTCGTTGAGTTTGATGCCTTCTCTACCCATCACTCTGACAAATTTGGAATGGATAAGGCGCATCCTTACGGCGATGGAGTCGTAACGGGGTACGCAACGATTGATGGTCGCACCGTTGCCATCTCCTCACAAGACTTTATGATCTTCGGCGGCTCACTCGGTGAGACCATGGGTAAGAAGATCGTCAAGGTCATGGAGTTCGCTCTCAAATCAGGTATTCCAATGATCGGTCTCAATGATTCAGGTGGTGCTCGCATCCAAGAGGGCGTGGCTTCTCTCAGCCAATATGGCGAGATCTTCAAGCGTAATGTGCGCTCGTCCGGGGTGATCCCACAAATATCTGTAATTCTCGGCCCTTGCGCCGGTGGCGCCGTTTACTCCCCCGCGATCACCGACTTCACCATCATGGTGAATGAGACCTCACATATGTTCATTACAGGTCCAGATGTCATCAAAGCCGTTACCGGTGAAGAAGTTGGCATGGAGGAATTAGGTGGTGCGGCTACGCACAACACCAAGACGGGTAACTCGCACTACTTAGCTGACGATGAAGATGCTGCTCTCGAGTATGTGAAGGCACTGCTCTCTTACCTGCCAAGCAACAACCTTGATGATGCACCAGTACTACGCCCAACAGAATCCGATGGGATTGCGCCATCTGATCGCGCGCTGGACTCTCTGATTCCTGACAATCCCAATAAGCCTTATGACATGCGCGTCATCATCGAAGCGATCCTTGATGAGGCAAACTTCCTCGAAGTCCATGCCCTCTTCGCACCAAATATCTTGGTCGGCTTTGGTCGCATCGAGGGACGTTCCGTGGGAATCATCGCCAACCAGCCGCAGAATTTTGCAGGAACTCTGGATATCGATGCCTCCGAGAAGGCGGCGCGCTTTCTTCGCACCTGTGATGCATTTGGAATTCCAGTCGTCACTCTCGTAGATGTTCCCGGATTCCTACCAGGTACTGAGCAAGAGTGGAACGGAATCATCCGCCGCGGAGCGAAGTTGCTCTACGCATATGGCGAAGCCTCAATTCCATTGGTCACCGTTATTACGCGTAAGGCATATGGCGGCGCATATATCGTGATGGGCTCTAAGCACTTAGGTGCGGATGTGAATCTAGCGTGGCCGACTGCTCAGATCGCGGTCATGGGTGCACAGGGTGCGGTCAATATTCTCTATCGCAAAGATATCGCTGAAAATCCAGAGCGCTCTCCTGAACTCATCAATGAGTACGAAGAACAATTGCTTAACCCTTACATTGCTGCAGATCGAGGATTCATTGACGCCGTTATCGAGCCACACACCACGCGCAGTCAGATCACTAAGGCGCTGCGCGCCTTAGCAAATAAGCGCGTTGATCTACCGACTCGCAAACATGGAAATATCCCGCTCTAATGCCACATAGCGAAGACTTTCCGCGCGAGTTCCGCAAACTTGGTTTCACCATTCATGCTGGAACTCCCACTCAAGAAGAGCTCCTGGCGCTGACGCGCGCCATCGACGAGATTGAAAAGAGCGCTAATCCACCAACGAAGTACCGTAGTTCTTGGGCTCGCCTAAAGATTCAAAACTCTTTGCCTCGCAAGTTTGGCACTACCCCGTCATGAGTAAGCAGATTGTTCTCGCCTCAGCTTCGCCATCGCGTAAGCGCATCTTGGAATCCGTCGGAATTACTCCCACAATTAAAGTCAGTGGCGTCGATGAGGAGACTCCTGAACTCCTCGCACTGCCACCTGCAGATCTAGTGATTGCGCTAGCAATCTTGAAGGCTCACACTGTTTTCAAGAACTCCCCCGAACTCGCAAACGCCTTGATTATCGGATGCGATTCCACATTTGAATTCGAAGGTCAATCTCTCGGAAAGCCAGGCAGCCGCGAGAACGCCATCGAGCGTTGCCACCTCCTCAGTGGAAAGAGCGGTTACCTGCATACAGGGCATTCCGTGATCGATACTGATCAAGGCATTGAAGTATCTGATATCTCCACATCCAAGGTGACCTTTGCGAAGATGAGTGATGCCGAGATCAACAATTACGTCGATACCGGCGAACCGCTACAAGTCGCTGGCGGCTTCACGCTGGATGGGCACTCCGCTCCCTTTATTACCCATATCGAAGGCGATCCCAGCGGAATCATTGGGCTCTCACTTCCGACCCTGCGCAAGATCACCATTAATTTGGGACTCGCTTGGTCCGAAATCGTTCCAGTAAAGGTAACTCCATGAAGCAGATCTCAGCCGTCCTCATCGCTAACCGTGGTGAAATCGCCGTACGTGTTGCCCGCGCCTGTCGCGATCATGGCGTTAAGAGCATTGCGATCTACTCCGATGAGGACCGCAACTCGCTGCACGTGGCCACCGCCGACGAAGCCTTTGCACTCAATGGCCTCTCGGCTGCGGAAACATATTTGGACCAGAGCAAGATCCTGGCCATCGCCAAGGAGTCAGGCGCTGATGCGATTCACCCTGGTTACGGCTTCCTCTCTGAAAATGCGGGCTTTGCCGAGCGAGTCATTGAGGCAGGTTTAATCTGGATTGGACCACCACCTGCCGCAATCCGTGAACTCGGCGACAAGGTTTCGGCGCGCAAGATTGCAGCCAAGGTTGGCGCTCCACTCGTTGCGGGTACCGCCGATCCCGTTGACTCACCAGATGAGGTCATCGCCTTTGCTAAGGAGCATGGTTTACCAGTTGCCATTAAAGCTGCTCATGGCGGAGGTGGCCGCGGATTGAAGGTCGCCTTCACCATGGAGGAGATTCCAGAACTCTTCGCCTCTGCAGTACGTGAAGCGATAACAGGGTTTGGACGTGGCGAGTGCTTCGTAGAGCGCTATCTCGATAAGCCGCGTCACGTTGAGACGCAATGCCTCGTCGACATGCATGGCAATGCAGTGGTCGTCAGTACCCGTGATTGCTCTCTACAACGTCGACACCAGAAACTCGTTGAAGAAGCACCGGCACCTTTCTTAAGTGACGCTCAAATTGACCAGCTCTACACATCTTCCAAAGCGATCATGCGCGAGGTTGGATACGTCGGAGCGGGAACCTGTGAATTCTTGGTTGGCAAGGATGGGACGATCTCCTTCCTCGAAGTCAATACTCGTCTGCAGGTTGAGCACCCCGTTAGTGAAGAAGTCACCGGACTCGATCTTGTTCGTGAACAACTTCGCATTGCCTCTGGCGAAGCCATCAACCCAGTAGATCCGATCATCCGTGGGCATAGCTTCGAATTCCGTATTAACGGGGAAGACCCAGGCAATGGCTTCCTTCCCTCACTCGGCACGATCACTAAGTGGGACGTTCCATCTGGGCCCGGAGTCCGTGTGGATGCCGGCTTTGATCATGGTCACACGATCGGTTCACACTTCGATTCGCTCCTGGCAAAATTAATTGTCACTGGTGCCACTCGCAAAGAGGCGATAGAGCGCGCTCGACGTGCCTTGCGCGAGTTTGAAATTGGGGGGCTCGCAACTGCCCTACCTTTCCATCGTGCAATTGTGAATGATCCAAACTTCACTGACGAGTTCAAGATTTATACGAGCTACATTGAGAACGAATTTGATAATCAGATTCCGGCCTTCAACTTTAAAGAGGGAGTTGCCGCATCAAAGGTTGCGTCACAAAAGGTAGTCGCCGAAGTAAATGGTCATCGCTTCGAAGTCGTATTGCATTCCCAAGCTCCAGCCGAGAAACGCCATCGCATCAAGAGCAATAGCGTTGCGAAGAGTTCGGGCAACTCTCTCTCGAGCCCTATGCAAGGAACAGTGGTAAAGATTTTGAAAGGTAATGGAGACCGAGTGGAGGTTGGTGATCTCATCGTCGTGCTCGAGGCGATGAAGATGGAGCAACCACTCATGGCCCAGCGTGCGGGAGTTATCGCCCAACTTGGCATCGGGGTCGGCCAGACAGTTTCAAGTGGACAACTACTCTGCGTGATTGAAGATTAAGGCGCTTTAACCTTACCGCTTTTTAATTTCGCAACTGCTGCTGCAACCTTGATCGAGTACGGAGCACCGAGCGCGGTGAGAGCCATCGACTCTCCGCCATCCTTAACGGTATACATGTGACCGAAGATGCCCACTGTTTCATTGAGGACATCGATAATGCTCTGCCCGTTCAGGGCGGCGTTCATGACATCGGCAACCGCTACATCGACGTGCTTAGAAACCGCGCCGATCAAGATCTTCTGACTCGTCTTATCGAGAAGGAAGTACTGATCGGGATTTACACCAATGAGATAGACGGGGTGGGCTTTGGTAAAGATTGCCGCGACCGTATCCTGCACCTCACTGGTACTTGACCACTCCGAGAAAATGACGTCGACACCTTGAGCTGCCAAGGTTCGCGCTGCATTTCCTGCCTCTTTGTCAATGAACTCACTCAACACAACCGCCTTAGGAAGCACCGATGTGACCCCACTCTTAAAATCAACCAAATAAGCAGAGCTGGTCGAAGGGCCGATAATCCCGACGCGCTTACTCTTTGTAGCGCTCCCAGCTAAAACCCCTGCCAGATAGGCGCCATCGGGGTTGGAGAAGACCATATCGCTTAAGTTTAGGTTTCCAACGCTGGCATCATTGATGAGCGCAAATTCTGTATTGGGATTGGCTACCGCCACCACTCCCATCGCTTGCGCGAAACTAGCTCCAACTGCAATCACTAGGTTGTAATTAGCAGAGGCCAAAAATTGTAGGCGGGACTCGCGATCGCCCTCGGTCCCGTTCGTCACCATCTCTCGGACGGATAGCGCGGTGAGCCCATACTTCTTCTTGATGGCATCGACCCCTTTTGCGGCAGAGTCGTTGATGCCGTGATCTCCCCGGCCTCCAAGGTCATACACGATGGCGATCTTGATAGAGATTGCAGCCTCTGCGGGCAGAGTAAAGAAAGTAAGTAGTAGCGAGAGTGTTGTTAAGAGTCCAAGGGACCTAACCGCGCGCAACTAAACCGATCCGTTCATAGACCTCAGCCAACGTCTTGCTAGCAACCATACCTGCCTTTTCGGCACCAGTGCGCAAAATCAAGTTGAGGTGGGTTGGATCGTCAAGGAGTTCGAGTGTGCGAGTGCGAACAGGGCGGAGGTATTCCACAACCACCTCCGCGACAGCTCCTTTGAAATCACCATAGCCCTTGCCGACAAAGTCATTCTCGATCTCTGCGATTGAACGTCCCGAGAGTGTGGAGAAGATGGTGAGGAGATTGGAAATTCCCGGCTTTTCCGTGCTATCGAAGCGGACCTCGCGACCCGTATCAGTAACAGCGCTCTTGATCTTCTTCGCATTGGCTTCAGGAGTATCGAGAATCTCAATAAGACCGCTCAGCGACTCCGCAGATTTGCTCATCTTCGCGGTTGGCTCTTGCAAGTCGTAAATCTTTGCGCCCTCTTTTACGATAAAACCTTCGGGAAGGGTGAAAGTTTTGCCATAGGTGCTATTGAAACGCGTAGCAAGATCCCTAGTTAGTTCGATATGTTGGCGTTGGTCCTCACCAACTGGAACCTGATCCGCCTGGTAGAGCAAGATGTCAGCGGCCATCAACATTGGGTAGGTAAAGACGCCTACGCCAATACGCTCATTCCCAACTTTCTGAGACTTATCCTTAAATTGCGTCATGCGACTGGCTTCACCGAATCCAGTCAAACACTCCATCACCCAACCCAATTGATTATGTGCAACGACATGGGATTGAACAAAGAGGGTGCAATGCTCAGGATCTACGCCCAAGGCTAAGAGTTGAGCTACCGAGACCAGTGTGTTTTCGCGGAGCTCCTTTGGATCTGGAGCAGATGTAAGTGCATGCAGGTCAACAACGCAGTAGAAGGCATCGTGACTCTCTTGGAGTTCAACCCATTGCTTTACCGCACCCAGATAGTTGCCAAGGTGAAAGGAGCCATTTGTTGGCTGAATTCCAGATAAAACGCGGGGCTTTGACATGCCACCTATCCTACCGAGTACTAATCCTGCCTTGAGATCAATAGTTGTCCTGCGCGCTTGCCTTCGAGGGTGAGGACGGTGATGCGCGCACCTGGCACCACAATCACATCATGCACTTCTGCCAATCTGCCGAGAAAATGCATAACAAATCCACCCACAGTTTCATAGGGGCCGGCAGGTAACTCGATTCCGGTCTCTTCTTTGAGGTCTTCCAGAGAGATGAGAGCGTCTACCTCGAAATCTCCGGTACGTGGCTGCGCTGTTACCTCACTTTCGGGTTCGTCATACTCATCTTCGATATCCCCAATAAAGCATTCGACGATATCTTCTAAGGTGACGATTCCATCGGTCCCCCCGTATTCATCTAAAACGATAGCTAGATGAGCGCGCTTAATTCGCATCTCGGTGAGTGCGGGGAGCACCCCTTTAGTCCCAGGTAGAAAAATCACAGGGCGCATGATCCCGAGCAGGGTCTTGCTCATCTCCTCTTCACGCGCATTGAGCAGATCGCGGACATGCAGGAAGCCGATGACTTCATCGCTCGAGCCACGCGTAACGGGATAGCGCGAATGGGCTGTCCGAACTGCGATCGACTTCGCCTCTGCGAGAGTCAATCCGACATCAAGGAAATCAACTTCTGTGCGCGGCACCATAATTTCATGGAGCGCTAGGTCCCCGGCGTTGAATACATCTTCGACGATATCGCGCTCTTCATCCGAAAGCGCTGCGTGACCAGTGACGAGATCAACCAGTTCAGCCTCTGAAATCTCAGAGCGGACCTCTTGCGGCTTGAGACCAAAGAGTCGGACGATCGCATCGGTGGAGCGTGAGAGGATCCAAATGATGGGGCGAAAGATATTGGCGAGTCGATCGATGCTAGGGGCCGAAGCTAAGGCGATCTGTTCCGTGCGGTAGAGCGCGAGCCGCTTTGGAACTAACTCTCCAAGAACCAAAGAGACATAAGCGATGATCAGTGTCACAAAGAGGAGCGAGATCACGGTGGCTAAGCCGTGGGATAACCCCCACCTCTCCAAAATCGGAATCACGAAATTTGTGCCGAGACGCTCTGAACCCAGGGCCGCCGAGAGGAAGCCGCAGAAGGTCACCCCAACCTGAGCGGCTGCTAGGAAGCGGTTGGGATTCTTGGTGAGGCTGACCAGTCGGGCAGTCCGCTTGGGCTTGGCCCCGGCAGCCTCCAATTGGCGCAACTGTGATTCGCGCAACGAAATCAGGGAGATCTCCGCCGCCACAAAGATGCCGGCGACGACGATAAAGAGGAGAACCAAGAGCAGGTCGAGGACGAGTTGGCCAGCGCTACCTATCGGGGGGTTGGGCTCCATGCGATAAGGGTAACGCGCGATATGTCGCGCTATCTCTTGGTAAAGCGGTCGAAGGTGGCTAATCTTTACCCACTAGCAGGCTTCCGCTGGCTGGCGTTTTACCTTCATCCTACGGATCGTCGGGCACGTACCTGCCCGGAGAAGGAGTGCATAACTCATGGCATCAGTTGTATTTGATAACGCATCACGAATCTACCCTGGCACAACTAAGCCAGCTGTAGACAAACTCAACCTCACCGTCAACGATGGCGAATTCCTCGTACTCGTTGGTCCATCTGGTTGCGGTAAGTCAACATCCCTTCGCATGCTCGCCGGTCTTGAAGAGGTCGACAATGGTTCGATCCGAATCGGTGATCGCGATGTAACAGATGTTGCTCCGAAAGATCGCGATATTGCGATGGTTTTCCAGTCCTACGCTCTCTACCCACATATGTCAGTAGCAGAGAACATGGGCTTCGCCCTCAAGATTGCAGGCGTTGCAAAGGAAGAGCGCGATCGCCGCGTCCTTGAAGCTGCAAAGTTGCTCGACCTTGAGCCATACCTAGATCGCAAACCAAAGGCTCTCTCTGGTGGACAACGCCAGCGCGTTGCTATGGGTCGCGCCATCGTCCGCGAACCTCAGGTCTTCTTGATGGATGAGCCACTCTCCAACTTGGATGCCAAGTTGCGTGTAGCAACTCGTACCCAGATCGCAGCGCTACAACGCCGCTTGGGTATCACCACCGTTTACGTAACACACGATCAGGTTGAGGCTATGACCATGGGAGATCGCGTAGCGGTCCTCAAGGATGGTCTACTCCAACAGGTCGACACACCTCGCAACCTCTATGACACACCAGTTAACGCCTTCGTAGCAGGCTTCATCGGCTCACCAGCCATGAACCTCTTGACCGCTCCAGTATCAGGCGGCAAGGCTAGCCTCGGTGATTTCAAGATCGACGTACCAGGACATGTCAGCGGAACCGTCACCGTTGGAGTTCGCCCAGAGGGCTTTACTCCATCAGCTGCTGGCTTCCACGTCCTCGTTGAGGTTGTTGAAGAGCTCGGTTCGGATGCCTTCGTTTACGGTCGTCCAGTCGATACCGGCGTTAAATTCGCTAATGCAACCGACGAGGGCGCACAAGTAATCGTTCGCTGGGATCCAAAGAATCCACCAAAGCCAGGCGATACCATCACCGTCGAAGCAATCCCACATGCAATCCACTTGTTCGATTCAGCAACAGGTGAGCGCATCAATAAGTAAATCTAGAAATCAAAAATCCCCGGTGAAATTCACCGGGGATTTTTTTATGCTCTGAGAGATTAAGCGAGCTTCTTCTGCAGATTCTCATCGATCGCAGCGAGGAAGTCTTGGGTATTAAGCCAAGGGGCATCCTTTGAGATCAAGAGGGCCAGATCCTTAGTCATCTTGCCAGATTCCACAGTCTCGATACACACTGCTTCGAGAGTCTTGGAGAACTCGGCGAGAGCAGCATTGTTATCCAACTTGGCGCGGTGTGAAAGACCTTGCGTCCAAGCGAAGATCGAAGCAATTGGGTTTGTCGAAGTCTGCTTACCGGCCTGATGATCGCGATAATGGCGAGTGACGGTGCCGTGAGCAGCCTCTGATTCAACGGTCTTTCCATCTGGAGTCATCAATACAGAGGTCATAAGACCGAGTGAGCCATAACCTTGTGCGACGGTATCGGATTGAACATCGCCGTCGTAGTTCTTACAGGCCCACACATATCCACCAGGCATACGAAGTGACATGGCGACCATGTCATCGATTAGGCGGTGCTCGTACCAGATACCAAGAGCATCAAATTGACTCTTGAATTCGGCCTGGTAGATCTCTTCGAAGATATCTTTGAAGCGACCGTCGTAGGCCTTCAAGATGGTGTTCTTTGTGGAGAGATAAACCGGGTACTTACGGATCAACCCGTAATTCAAGGAGGCACGGGCAAAGTCGCGAATTGAATCATCGAGGTTGTACATCGCGAGAGTTACGCCAGAGCCCGGGAAGTTAAAGACTTCGTGCTCGATCACATCGCCACCATCTTCAGGAACAAACTTGATGGTGAGCTTGCCCTTGCCAGGGATGCGGAAATCTGTGGCGCGGTATTGATCACCGAAGGCGTGACGGCCGATAACGATTGGCAGAGTCCAATGTGGAACTAGGCGAGGAACGTTTGAGATGATGATTGGCTCGCGGAAGATAACTCCGCCAAGGATATTGCGGACAGTTCCGTTAGGTGACTTCCACATCTTCTTAAGACCAAACTCTTCAACGCGGGCTTCATCAGGAGTGATCGTTGCGCACTTAACACCTACGCCATGCTTCAAAATGGCGTGAGCAGAATCGATTGTTACCTGGTCATCGGTAGCGTCGCGGTTCTCAATGCTGAGGTCGTAGTACTCGAGGTTGACATCGAGGTAAGGCAGGATCAACTTATCTTTGATGAACTGCCAGATGATGCGAGTCATCTCATCGCCATCAAGTTCTACCACGGTTCCAGTTACCTTAATCTTCTCCATAAATTTCTACTCTCTCCTCAGTTAGCGCTAATCAGTAAGTGTTTTAGAGATCTTTAACGTCGGCCTGCTTGGTGCGAACTGCCTCCGCAGCAACCTTCAGTGCAGCGGTCTCGCCTTCGGTAAGAGCGGTCTCAACTACTTCGATAATTCCAGAGCGGCCAATCTTCGCCTCGACGCCGAGGTAGACCCCGCTGATCCCGTACTGCCCATCGACCCAGGCACAGACTGGCATGATCTCGCCCGAATCTTCGATAACGGCCTTCGCCATGCGAGCGGCGGCAGCTGATGGTGCGTAATAAGCAGATCCGGTCTTCAGAAGTGCAACGACCTCGGCGCCACCATTGCGGGTGCGATCAACCAACTCATTGATGTCTTCTGCAGAGAGCAACGTTGTAAGGGCTTGGCCATTAACAGTGCAGCGACTTGGAACTGGAACCATTGTGTCGCCATGTGATCCAAGGGTCAGGGTCTTTACGGAGCCGACTGGTACTGCAAGCTTCTCTGCCACAAAGTTGGTGAAGCGAGCGGTGTCGAGCATTCCTGCCTGACCCATAACTTGGTGGTGTGGGAATCCTGTAGCGAGTTGCGCGAGCGCCGTCATCTCATCGAGTGGATTCGAGACAACGATGATGACTGCATTAGGTGAGTGCTTGGCAATATTCTCTGCGACACCACGAACGATCCCGGCATTGACGCCGATCAAATCCATACGTGACATGCCTGGCTTGCGAGGAAGTCCGGCGGTAATCACAACAACATCTGAGTTAGCGGTGGCTTCGTACCCGGCACCCTCAGGTGTAGTTGTTGCACCGATGACCTTGGTTTCAAAACCTTCAATCGAGCGCGATTGATTCATATCAAGCGCCAGACCTTCAGGCTTTCCCTCGACGATATCGGTGAGAACTACCGTCTCAAAGATGTCATATTCGGCTAAACGTAGAGCGGTGGTCGAACCATAAAAACCGCTTCCAACGACTGTGACTTTGCCAGATCTACTCATGGAGCCCTCCTGAAAGTGAACTAGCGCAATCCTACTTTGCGTGTGGCAAAGTT
>CAIWWH010000064.1 GCA_903916385.1 uncultured Actinomycetes bacterium | reverse complement strand
TCCCTTTGCTGAAAAAGTTTTGATCGAGTGCTCTCTGGAAATTTTTGCCGAGGATCTTGTTATTGGAATTCAAGATCTTGGAGGCGCGGGTCTTTCGTGCGCAACGAGTGAGTTAGCATCGGCTGGTTCGGGTGGAATGTCGATTCAACTAGAGAAGGTTCCACTTCGCGATCCCTCGCTCTCGCCCGAAGAGATCTTGATGTCAGAGTCACAAGAGCGCATGTGCGCCATCATTGAACCATCGAAGCTGGCGCGTTTCACGAAGATCTGCAAGAAGTGGGATGTCACCGCAACGGTCATTGGTGAAGTCACCGACGGTAAAAATCTTGAGATTACCTTTAACGGTGAGTTAATTGTTGATGTTCCACCACGCACGGTCGCGCATGATGGACCCGTCTATAACCGTCCGATCGCTAAGCCTGCGTATCTGGACACGCTCTCCCCAACCGCGCTTCCAACTTTAGATTCCGTCGAATCTATTAAGAGCGAATTGCTCGCTCTTATCGCTTCTCCAAATATCGCCGATAAATCTTGGGTCACTGATCAATACGATCGCTATGTCCAAGGAAATTCTGTTCTTTCGCAACCTGAAGATTCGGGAATGATCCGTATCGACGAGAGCACCAACTTGGGTGTTGCCATCTCAACTGATGCTAATGCGCGCTGGTCTTATCTTGATCCATATAACGGTGCAAAATTGGCACTTCTGGAATCTTGTCGCAACATTGCAACGACTGGTGCAAAGCCACTCGCAGTAACTAATTGTTTGAATTTCGGATCTCCCGAAGATCCAGGTGTCATGTGGCAATTCGCTGAAACCGTGCGCGGCCTTGCGGATATCTGCTTAGAGATGGGTCTGCCTGTTACTGGCGGAAATGTCTCTTTCTACAATCAGACCGGCGCCGTCGCGATTCTCCCAACTCCAGTGATTGGAGTCCTGGGTGTAATCCAAGATGTCACAACCCGAACAAAGATGGGGATCCCCGCTGTGGGATTAACGATCATTCAATTAGGAAACACCAACGATAACTTCAGTGGTTCAGAGTGGGCCCATTTACACGGCCAGATGGGCGATCACGCTCCTACCCCGGATAGCGCCACTGAAATGCGCCTGATAAACCTGCTCCTTGAGGGGCAACCACTCTTTGAATCTGCACACGATTTGAGCGATGGCGGTTTGGCTGCGGCTCTGACGGAAGCAGTTCTCCGTAACGGCATCGGGGCAAGCCTCGACCTTCCCGCGCAATACATCCCAGGTGGAGTTGCCGCCGGACTCTTCGCCGAGACCCCCGGACGAGTCCTAGTCACGGTCAAACCTGACCAACTTGAAGCGCTCGCCGCCTTGGCCGCCAAACATGAGATCGCTCTCCATAAACTAGGTATTTCCGGTGGAGAGGCGCTTGTGATCAATGGAGCAGCCATTCCGTTGGATCAACTGCGCCAAGCCCACACCCAAACCCTGCCGAAGCTCTTCGGGTAAGAGGCGGTTATGGCGCGCGATCCCCAGGTCTTGTCGCAGGTCAAAGCGCTCCTCGAAGAGATAAGCAAACTTGCACCTGGCCACGCGGTGGAACTTCGCAGTCCTCCCTATGCAGCTATTCAATGTTGCGAAGGTCCAAAGCACACTAGGGGGACACCTCCGAATGTCGTCGAGATGGGCGCAACCGAATTATTCGGGCTTATCGCGGGCACACTCGAGTGGAGCGATGGTTTAAGAGATGGACGAATCACTGCAAGCGGGGAGCGCTCCGATCTCTCTCAATTGTTTCAGCAGGCAGCGCAGACAATTAGGATTACAGAGTGACCCGCCGCCCCGATGGAAAGCTAACCTTCGAGACTTTTGGCGCGGAGAAGGGTCCACAAGATGAGTGCGGCGTATTTGGTGTCTGGGCACCGGATGAAGAGGTCGCGAAGTTAACTTTTTATGGACTCTATGCCCTACAGCATCGCGGACAAGAGTCCGCCGGCATCGCAACATCGGATGGCAAGCGCATCGTCGTTTACAAAGATATGGGTCTAGTTTCGCAGGTCTTCACCGAGAATGATCTTGCTACTCTTACCGGAAAATTGGCTATTGGTCATTGTCGCTACTCAACTACAGGTTCTTCTACATGGGCCAACGCACAACCAACTCTTCGCTCTACAAATCATGGCACCTTGGCGCTGGCACATAATGGAAACTTAACGAACACGGGCGACTTGGCCGAGACACTCAGCAAAATCGCGCCGAAGAACGATCACGGTATGCACGCCACAACCGACACCGAAATTATGACGGCGCTTATCGCCGCTCAAGAGGGTAAGAATTTTGAAAGTTCTGCGCTCGCTATCCTGCCGCTTCTTAAGGGTGCATTCTCGTTGGTATTTATGGACGAACACACTCTGTATGCCGCGCGCGATCGCAATGGCGTGCGCCCACTCGTAATCGGAAAATTAGATCACGGTTGGGTTGTTGCATCTGAATCTGCGGCACTCGATATCGTCGGAGCATCCTTCGTACGCGAAGTTGAGTGCGGAGAATTTATCGCCATTGACGAGAACGGCCTTCGTTCAACTCGTTGGGCAGAGCCGGAACCCAAGGGCTGCATCTTTGAATATGTGTATCTCGCCCGCCCGGACACCTCGATCGCTGGTCGCAATGTGCATACAACTCGCGTAGCGCTGGGGGCCCAACTAGCTAAAGAACACCCGGTTTCCGCTGACTTGGTGATCCCGGTGCCGGAATCTGGTACCCCTGCCGCAGTGGGTTACGCCCGCGAATCCGGAATTCCCTATGGCGCCGGACTCGTTAAAAATTCTTATGTGGGCCGTACCTTTATCCAACCCAGCCAGACGATTCGCCAACTAGGCATTCGTCTCAAACTCAATCCCCTGCGGGATGTCATTGAGGGTAAGCGGATCGTGGTCGTTGATGATTCGATCGTTCGAGGCAATACGCAGCGCGCCCTGATCCGTATGTTGCGAGAAGCTGGTGCCCTGGAAATTCACGTCCGCATCTCTTCTCCACCAGTTAAGTGGCCTTGCTATTACGGAATTGATTTCGCTTCTCGCGCCGAACTTATTGCAGCGGGGCTAGAAGTGGATGAAATTCGTCGTTCCATCGGAGCCGACTCACTCGGTTATGTATCGATGGAAGGTCTTGTCGCCGCTACAACAATCGCCGAATCAAAACTCTGCACGGCATGCTTCACGGGCACCTACCCAATTGATATTCCTACTGACTTATCTGCTGGCAAGAATCTGCTCGAGATTGTGAATCGTTACGAATGAGTTCGTATGAAGCCGCAGGGGTAGATATCGTCGCAGGAGATCGCGCCGTTGAATTAATGAAGG
>CAIWWH010000063.1 GCA_903916385.1 uncultured Actinomycetes bacterium | reverse complement strand
GGACCGGGACGGACGAACCTCTTGTGTGTCGGTTGTTCCGCCAGGAGCACGGCCGATTTGCAACGTTCGGAAGGGATAACCGCTGAAAGCATCTAAGCGGGAAGCTCGCTTCAAGATTAGGTTTCTCACCGATTTATCGGGTAAGGCCCCCAAGAGACCATTGGGTTGATAGGCCGGAAGTGGAAGTGGAGCAATTCATGGAGCTGACCGGTACTAATAGGCCGAGGATTTAACTACATTTATTATTAATCGCGTTCACTGTGTGGTTCCCGAGTTACGGTCGGGAACTAAAAACTACATAAAGTAGACCTAGTAGTGCATGGAAGCATGTACATAGGATGTTCTGCCAACTCGAGAGAGTTTCGGCGGCCATAGCGAGAGGGAAACGCCCGGTCCCATTCCGAACCCGGAAGCTAAGCCTCTCAGCGTCGATGGTACTGCAAGGGGGACCTTGTGGGAGAGTAGATCGCCGCCGGACATCATTTATAGAGAGCGCCAATGCGTTGATTAAATTCAGCGCGATGGCGCTCTTTTTTATTTCTCCACATCCGTATTTTGTTAACAGAACCATCCTCTCAACTCTTGGCGTCGCTACTTTTCACTTAACTTCTCTCTTATCGCGAGTGAGGAAAGTAGGAGAGATGAAGAAGGAAGCTGCAACAGAGAGTCAGGATCCATTGCGTAACCCCCGGAACGAAGTCTTCTTGGAGGGACGCGTCAGTAGTGAACCTAACGAGAAGTTACTTCCCAGCGGCGACCTGGTGGTTGAATTTCGCATCGTGATCGACCGTGCGAAGAGTCGTGGCAAGAAGCGAGAAGTAGACACCCTCGAGATTGCAGTCTGGGCCGCAAAGGTTCGACGTCGCGCGCTGGCACTCGCAGTTGATGACTGGGTGGCGATTGATGGTGCAGTCCGCCGTAGATTTTGGAGGGCTCCGACGGGAGTTGCAAGTCGTTGGCAGGTTGAAGCGAGCCAATTGCGCAGGTTATAGATACGGTTACACCATGGAGCAGAACACCGAATTACAGAGCGCCCACAACGAAAGTTCGGGCAGCGAACTTGATGAGCTACGCGAGGCGATTGCGCTAGTCCAAGTTCTAGATCTGGATGATCACAGCGCTGCGTACGAGCAGATTCATATTAAGTTAGAAGAGGCGCTGCGATCGATCGATGGTAAGTAGGGCCATGTGAAGACTCGCCTCGATGCAGAACTAGTTCGCAGGGGTCTGGCCAGGTCGCGCGATCATGCTGCTGACCTCATCGAGTCGCGTACTGTCTTAGTGAGTGGAATTCCCGCTAGTAAGCCGGCATCGCAAGTGGATGCTGAAACTTCGATAGTGGTACAGGGGGAGCGCGATGATTTTGTTTCGCGCGGCGGTCATAAGTTAGCTGGCGCACTTGATCACTTCGCCGCAATAACCCTTACCGGTAAGCGCGCTCTCGATGCAGGAGCATCGACAGGAGGGTTCACAGATGTGCTTTTAAAGCGCGGGGTAAAGGATGTAGTCGCTGTTGATGTTGGTTACGGACAGATGGCCTGGGAGTTACGCCAGGATCCCCGCGTAGTAATCCTTGATCGCACAAATGTGCGCCACCTGACGCTCGATCAGGTGGGTGAAGCCGCTGAAATTGTCGTCGCGGATCTCTCTTTTATTTCTCTCACCTTGGTTCTACCAGCCTTAGTGAGTGTCTCAACACCTAGTGCTGATTTCTTGGTAATGGTCAAGCCACAATTTGAAGTGGGTCGAGAACGTCTTGGAGCCGGTGGAGTTGTTCGTGATCCCGAGCTGCGTCAGGCGGCCGTCCAAGAGGTAGCAGACTGCGCGTACGATATGGGTCTTGGGTGTCTCGGAGTAGTAGCAAGTTCTCTTCCAGGTCCAGCGGGCAATGTTGAATATTTCCTCTGGTTGCGACGGGGCAGCGCTGAGTTAAGCGCCGTTGACTTGGCTACGGCGATCGCCGATGGCCCGCAGTAGTTCAGAGTTGGGAATGGAAGGGGAAGCGATGCGTACAGCACTTCTCGTTGTCCATCCGACGCGGCCAGAAGCAGTGGAGTTTGCTAAAGATTTGATCGTTGCGCTTGCCAACTTTGAAATCTCGACCATCACGAATTATCCCGGAGGTCTGCCTGGCTCCAGCGGAATGGGATCAGAGAAAGCCTTTGAAATCGCGGTCGTCCTTGGCGGTGATGGAACCATTTTGCGTGCGGCAGAGTTGGTCCTAGGCAGCGATATTCCTATCTTGGGAATCAATCTAGGCAATGTGGGCTTCTTGGCAGAGATTAATCGACCCTCTGCAGATGAATTAGCCGCAGCTATCTCCGCTAAGAATTACCGTGGAGAGCCCCGCCTTCTGCTCAGCCATCAAGTCATTCGTAACGATGTAGCAATCGCAACGGGATGGGCTCTCAATGAATTTACAATCGAACGTAGCCATTCTCAGATGGTCGAACTCTTTGTTCAGATAGATGATCGTCCGCTCTCCAGATGGGGGTGTGATGGCGTAATCTGCGCGACCCCGACGGGATCCACGGCGTATGCCTTCTCTGCCGGAGGTCCTGTTCTCTGGCCCGAGGTCGAAGCGATCGTCGTCTTGCCACTAGCAGCACACGCGCTCTTCTCTCGTCCGATGGTAATTTCGCCAGACTCCTCCATTGTTATCGATATTGAATCTCGAGAGGCGATGATTTCTGCGGATGGGATGCGCAAGGTTCCTCTCTTGGCAGGTGATCGCTTAATAATTCGCAGGTCCGAGTTGCGCGTTGAAATCCTCCACATTGAATCAGCGGTTTTCACAGATCGACTCGTGGCAAAATTTAAATTACCTATTGAAGGTTGGCGCGGTGAGTGAAGATTTTCGTGGTCTAGAGGAGATCAACATCCGCAATTTGGGTGTTATCGAGTCGGCCGAGATCGAATTTACTCCAGGTTTAAATGTTCTGACAGGAGAGACCGGCGCCGGTAAGACCATGGTCCTAACAGCTCTCTCTCTGATTCTGGGAGGAAAATCAGAGGCCGAAAAAGTTCGAACGGGCTCCGAGCGGATGATCGCTTCTGGCCGTTTTGCAATTCCGGACTCGCTCTACGAGCCGTTGGCCGAACTCGGTGCCGAAGTTGAGGGCCGCTCCCTCCTCATCTCTCGAACGGTTTCAAGTGATGGAAAATCTAGAATCCATTTAGGTGGGGTTCCCACGACGGCGAGCAAAGTCATGGAGTTTGCTGGCGATCTCGTAGAAGTACATGCCCAATCGAGCACCAATCGCCTGACCAAACCTGCCTATGTGCGTACCACCCTCGATGCCTTTGGGGGATACTCCGAACTCCTGCTAGAAGTTGCAGAGTTGCATCGACGTTTTATCGAAATTTCCGAGCGAATTCTCCAGTTGCAGCGCGATCAAAGCAATCGTGAGAACGAGATCGCGCTCTTAGGTGATTTCATGAAGGCCTTCACCGCTGTGAGCCCTAAAGCCGGCGAGTTGCTCGAAATCGAATCCGAATTGAGCCGTTTAAGTAGCGTAGATGAATTGCAACAAGCAGTAAGCGCGGCTCTTAACTTCACTGAAACAGATGATTTCTCAATCACCTCCGCTCTCGTCAGTGCTAAGCGCTCGTTAGAACATGTCTCCCAAAAGGACATCACGCTTGATGCGATTACGGATCAAGTAGGTGACTCGCTCTATCAGGTGCAAGAAGTGTTGGGAGCGCTCCATCGCTACTTGTCAGCCTTAGATGCCGATCCGTCACGTTTGGAGTACCTCCAGGAGCGCAAGAGTGCCATCAACTCCTTAGTAAAGAAGTTTGGAGTCGGAAGCGATCGCGAAGGCGCGCTCCTAGAACTAATTTCGCGAGCCAAGGAGAGTGGTGCGCGCATTGCAGATTTAGAAGGTGGTGGCGCTCGAGTCGATGAACTTAAGGCGGAGGCGACGGAGATTTTTCGCCACCTGCGGGATTCCTCGATGAAGTTGAGTACCGCTCGCCGCAAGGTTGCCGACCAATTGCAGGAGAAGATTTCCGAAGAGGTACGCTCTTTGGCGATGGCGCACTCCTCAGTTGTGATTGAGGTCATCCCGCGCTCTGGTGAGAGCGCTAACGATTTCACGGCTCATGGTTTAGATGACGTCACCCTCCTCTTTACAAGCCACGAAGGTGCTACCCCCGGCCCGATAAATAAAGTTGCGAGCGGTGGTGAGTTGTCGAGGGTGATGCTCGCAATCGAAGTGGTTTTAGCTACCGTTAATTCGGTACCCACTTATATCTTTGACGAGGTTGACGCTGGCGTTGGCGGTAAGGCAGCGGTGGAGGTGGGACGTCGCCTCAAATTATTAGCGCAAGAGGCGCAAGTGATCGTAGTCACCCACCTTGCCCAAGTGGCCGTTTGGGCCGATAACCACCTTGTTGTCCGCAAGAGCGAGGGCGGGTTGGTGAGTATCTCCGACGTCATCTCTTTAGATGAGGAAGAGCGCAGCATAGAAATCGCACGAATGCTCTCGGGACAAGAGGATTCCAACACGGCGCGGGAACACGCTAAAGAGCTGTTGGAGATGGTCAAGGAAAGCGTGATAAGTTAGTACTCCATGAGCAGTAATCATGTGACGAAACACTTATTTGTAACTGGCGGGGTCGCCTCAAGTCTTGGAAAAGGTCTCACAGCTTCGAGCCTAGGACGTCTTCTCTCCTCACGTGGTCTTCGGGTCACAATGCAGAAACTCGACCCCTATATCAATGTCGATCCGGGCACCATGAATCCCTTCCAACACGGTGAAGTATTTGTTACAGATGATGGTTCTGAGACTGATTTAGATGTTGGCCACTACGAGAGATTTCTCAATCGCAACTTGGCTGGATTTGCCAATGTAACCACGGGCCAGGTGTACTCAAATGTGATCGCCCGCGAGCGACGCGGTGACTACTTGGGGGATACCGTGCAGGTAATCCCACACATCACCAACGAGATTAAAGAGCGAATCCGGGCGATGGCCGGACCAGAAGTAGACATTGTCATCACCGAAGTTGGTGGGACCGTGGGAGATATTGAGTCACTGCCCTTCTTGGAAGCGGCACGTCAGATTCGTCAAGATGTAGGACGCGAAAATGTTTTCTACCTCCATGTCTCTCTGGTTCCCTATATAGGTCCATCGGGAGAGTTGAAGACAAAACCCACCCAACATAGCGTCGCGGCTCTTCGTTCTATCGGTATTGCACCGGATGCGATCGTCATTCGCTCCGATCGCGAGATCCCTGATTCTGTAAAGAAGAAGATCTCCGCGATGTGCGATGTCGATTTAGAGGCAGTGGTAGCCGCAGTCGATGCTCCAAGTATTTACGATATTCCGAAGGTTTTGTACTCCGAAGGGCTTGATGGCTATGTAGTGCGCCGCTTAGCTCTGCAGGGGAGTGATGTGGTTTGGGGAGAATGGGATGATCTCTTGCAGAAGGTGCATCACCCATCTCATGAGGTGAGCGTTGCGCTAGTCGGAAAATATGTGGATCTTCCCGACGCCTATCTCTCGGTAACTGAGGCGCTTCGCGCCGGAGGCTTCGCTAATAATGCTCGAGTCAACATCAAGTGGGTTGCGAGCGATGAGTGCGAGACTGATGAAGGTGCCGCCGCGCACTTGAGTGGCGTCGACGCTATTTGTATTCCTGGTGGATTTGGAGTTCGGGGAATTAACGGCAAAGTGGGTGCTCTGAAATATGCCCGCGAACATAAGATTCCAGCTCTCGGTCTCTGTCTTGGTTTGCAGTGCATGGTGATCGAAGCAGCCCGAAATTTAGCGGGGCTACCGTTGGCGAACTCAGCAGAGTTTGATGAAAATACTCCAGATCCAGTTATTTCTACGATGGCAAGTCAAGAGAGCATCGTCGCTGGCGAAGGTGACATGGGTGGCACGATGCGACTCGGACTCTATCCCGCAGATCTCGCGCCGGGTTCACTCGTGGCCGAACTCTACGGTTCTACGCGTATCAATGAGCGCCATCGTCATCGCTACGAAGTTAACAACTCCTACCGTCCCGTGATCTCCGCGACGGGAATCAATTTCTCTGGATTGTCACCCGATGGTCATCTCGTGGAGTTCGTAGAGTTGAGTAGAGATATTCACCCGTATTACGTAGGAACGCAAGCACACCCAGAATTTCTTTCGCGACCTACACAAGCTCATCCACTATTTGCGGGGCTAATTGCTGCCGCGATTAAGGAAAATGACGCTCGCTGACTCGCAGCTTCGCGAGTATCTCAACCACCTTATCGTCGAACGTGGATTGAGCAAGAATACGATCTCTTCTTATCGTCGCGATCTGGAACGTTTTCTGGCTGACTCGCAGATCAGTGATTTCACTTTGGTTTCCTCGAGTGAGGTAGAAAATTTTGTCGCCCTTGCGCGGGCACGCGGACTTGCCGAGAGTTCGGTAGCGCGTGCTGTCGTAGCGATTCGAAATGCGGTCGCATTTATCTGCAAAGAAGCACATGCCCTAAATCAGATAAAGGATGTTAAGCCGCCCCGAGTGAAGATGAGATTACCGAAAGCACTCTCCATCGCTGAGATTTCTGATCTGATCGCAGCCACCCAATCACCTGGCGATCCGCGCGCCTTGCGTGAGACGGCGATCGTTGAACTTCTCTATGGAACAGGTGCCCGTATCTCAGAGATCGTGGCGCTCAATATTGTTGATGTGATGAAGGTTGATGGGGGAGAAGTTCTCTCGCTGCGGTTGACTGGAAAGGGAGGGAAAGTTCGAGTAGTTCCGCTCGGCAGCTTCGCCCGGTCTGCTCTGGATCAATATCTAGTTCGAACACGACCAACACTGATCTCCAAGAATCGCGAAGCTCTCTTTCTGAACGATCGTGGCGGTCGACTCTCTCGCCAAACGATGTGGAAGTTGGTTTCAGAGGCTGCACGGAGGGCAAATATCTCGACAGAGGTCTCGCCGCACTCTTTGCGCCACTCTTATGCAACACATTTACTAGACGGCGGGGCGGATGTCAGAGTCGTTCAGGAGCTACTCGGCCACGCATCTGTAACAACAACCCAGATCTATACCCTGGTCACGATCGATAAGTTACGTGAAAATTATGCGAGTGCACATCCACGCGCTAAGAGCAGGTGATTAACGACCACGCAATCGACGGGCGATAATTGATTGATCACCCTTTGATTCTAAGTCCGCGATAATGATTGCCAAGGATTCGCGAACAATACGGCCGCGATCAACAGCAAGTCCTAAATCTCCGCGCAGAGCGAGGCGGGCCTGCTCTAAGTCGTAGAGCTCTTCAGGCGAGAGGTAAACGGTGATCTTTTCATCGTGGCGCTCTCGTCCACT
>CAIWWH010000062.1 GCA_903916385.1 uncultured Actinomycetes bacterium | reverse complement strand
GCGTCGGCGAGCGTATTCATTCCTCGCTCCAAGCCGCGGCGTGCCTCTTCGTTGAAGGCGATCATCTTTGCCATCTTTGTTATCTCCCTTTAATAGCCATTATCACTCACCTAGGGCGAGTGCTAACCAAACTCTAGCGAAAGGCGCAAAAGCCTTCCAATCGGGGGAGAGTTCTGTTGAGGGAGAAACTAGCGACTGACGGCTAAGACCAGGTCGGTTGATCGAGGGGAACGGTGGAAAGGGTCGAAAATCCGATCGTGCTCGGAGAAACTCCCCCGCTGACGGCCAGGGAGGTCAGAGCCGCCACCATAGCCCCGTTATCTGTACAGAGAGCCGCTGGGGGCGTTCTGAGTTCGATCTTGGCGAGGTGGCAGCGTCGCTGCGCCTCGGCGCGCAGGCGCGAGTTAGCCGCGACTCCCCCGGCGATGAGCAGGGAGTCAATCCCCTTCTCCGTACATGCCCTTATCGCCTTCGTGAGCAGTACATCAACTACCGCCTCTTGGAAGGAGGCGGCCACATCCGCCTTTACAGCGGATGGGACCTGCTTGAGGTAACGGGAAACGGCGGTCTTGAGACCGCTGAAGGAGAAGTTGTAATCCGAGCTCTGCAACCCGCGTGGAAAATCTATGGCCTCTGGATCGCCACTCTTGGCAAGTCGATCAATCGCGGGTCCACCCGGAAAATCCAGTTCAAGAAGGCGAGCAATTTTGTCGAAGGCCTCCCCGGCGGCATCGTCGATAGTGGCGCCTAGAACGCTGACACCCTTTGCGAGATCGGTAACTTCAATGATTGAACTATGTCCACCGCTAACGAGCAATCCAATCGCGGGTTGCAGCGACCGGCTCTCATCTAGCGCATCAACCGCAAGATGCGCAGAGAGATGATTGACTCCATAGATTGGCTTATCCAGTGCCAAGGCCAAACCCTCGGCTGCGCTCGTTCCGACCAAGAGTGCGCCAATGAGACCAGGACCCGCGGTGACTCCAATAGCGTCAATGTCGCGCAGCGCAACCTTCGCCTCGCGGAGCGCCTGCTTAATAACGAAGGGCATCGCTTCAAGGTGTGCGCGACTTGCAATCTCCGGAACAACGCCGCCAAAGCGCGCATGCTCTTCCACGCTCGATGAGATCACATTGGCGAGCAATGTGCGACCGCGGACGATTCCGACAGCTGTCTCGTCGCAAGAAGTTTCAATTCCCAGAACTAGAGGTTGGCTACTCACTTTCCCAACTCTTTTCGCATGACGATCGCTGTTAGTCCGGGCCCGTAATAGTTAGCACGCTCTGCAATCTTCCGAAAGCCGCTCTCGAGGTAGAGGGGCTCTGCCTCTGCATTGCCTACCCGCATCTCTAACATCATCGCATCGACCTTTTGATTGCGCGACCAGTCGACCATGCGCTTTAAGAACTCTCGCGCAATACCGCGCCTTCTAAACTCTGGCGCGACAGTCAACGTCAAAATATCCGTAACGTCCCCCGCCAACATCACTCCTGCATAACCGACAACAACACCCTCAAATTCCGCAACTAGGTATTGGCGAGATTTGCCTGCATACTCTTCTTTGAATTGTTCCAAACTCCACGGATCGTCAAGATAGATCGACTTCTCTAGCGCATAAATCGGAACTAGATCCATCTGGGTCCAGGGGCGGAAGGTAATTCCCTTGGGGGCGGGATAAGCATCTGGCTTACGGATGTAAATGGGTTCTGTGGTGGTTTGTCCCGCGAGCGCTAACGCTGCAATCGCGCTTACAGTGGGCGGCTCGTAATAGATAGGAATTGTAAATTCAGATAGCTCTTCGCGTTGCAAGGTTCGCGCAGGAGCGACCAACTCACTCTCTCGATAATGTTCACAAAAGAATTCACGGCGCCTGGCATCAATAGCGACGATGAAATCAGGATCGTTGTGCGCTTGCGCCATCGCTCCCAGAGATGAGACCCCTACCCACGGAATCTCACGTGCAAGGGCAAAGGCTTCGCCAAAGGCGATACCAACTCGCAATCCAGTAAAAGGGCCAGGGCCCATAGCGATGGCTACCAGGTCAACCGTTGACTCTGCAGCCAGTATTTGGGCCACCAATTTGGGAAGCACCTCACCATGAGCAAGGGGGTCATCGTGGAAATGATTGGCAAGCACCCCGTCTTCGCTTACCAGCCCAGCGCTCGTTCTATCTGTAGAGGTATCAATTACTAGGACCTTCGTCATCGTTCAAGATTTCTTATCGTCACGGTTCTCTCGTCGGTTTCACTACCAAACTCAATATCAATTTCGATAAATTTTTCTACCAGTCGTTCGATAAATCCGCTTCCCCATTCAATCAAGGTGATCGAAGTTGTGATTCGACTCTCTAGATCCAAATCGTCAAAGACGGCGAAGGCACCACCAATTAAGCGATAAGCATCGACATGTACCAATGGTGTTGCACTTGGATAAATCTGTGCAATCACAAATGTGGGGGAAGTTATCTCGACGATTCCTAATGCTCGTCCGACGCCTTGGGTGAAAGTTGTCTTTCCGGCACCTAGTTCACCGCGGAGTAGAACTACATCACC
Source organism: uncultured Actinomycetes bacterium (assembly GCA_903916385.1). Taxonomy (GTDB): domain Bacteria; phylum Actinomycetota; class Actinomycetes; order Nanopelagicales; family Nanopelagicaceae; genus PALSA-747. Next base: position 3,434 of record CAIWWH010000062.1, on the reverse strand, counting down.
GGCCTGCAGTCGCTTGCCAATCTGCTCGCCCAAATTCTGCATCCCTGCGGCAGATGTAACGGTAGAGATCTCCTCGGACATAGTTGAAGGTTAATAGAAAGGGCCTCGCGATTTCTCCTTCGAGAGATCACAAGGCCCTTTCACGCTCGGTTTCTACCGGGCTCTAGCTGCTACTAATCAGCGGCGTAGAACTTAGGTAGCGCGGGAGCGAACTTCACATCCCGAGTTGTTCCACCCATCTTGCGAACGGTGGTGTAGAGCGCGCCTCCAGCAAGATCCTTTCCTGTCGCCGATGCAGAGGCCAACAAATCAGCAACGGCAATGTATTGCTTCACATTGAAGTTGCAGTGATTGGTTCCATTCGCGGCAGGAGTGGACGTGATTGGGAGTCCAGCATCAGTGAATGTGGTGTAGTGAGCCGGAGTCAATCCAAAGAGCGCGATCAAGTTGTAAGGAGGACGGCCCTTTCCAAGGGTTGCCTTGTGAGCGGTCTCCCATTGCTTGGCATACTGCTGCGCCAAATATGTGAGATCGCCAGCAGGAGTTACAGGATCTGCTACTCCGGTCATGGCGACCGTTGGAACGTTTACTTGACCCGTCCACTGAGCGAGTGAACGCATCTTTGTAAGAGCGGCAGGGTTCGCGGTAGCGCGTGGAGCTTGAGCAAGGTAGCCCAAAAGTCCAGCAGTAGCTGTTGCGCCACTCAGTCCTGCGTTGAAGATCGTTGACTCTGATGCAACACGAGCGGAGTAGTCGGTCTTCGTATTATCAAAGATCGCTCCACCAGATTGTTGCTCAACGTCGTAGGTCACTAGGACTGCAAGGGCTGCAGCAGTTGCGCCATTTTCGAGGATCGCAAGTGCAGGGCTAGCTGCAGCAGCGAAGGAGGTGTACGCAGCGCTATTTGGCGAGCCAGGTCCGGTCGTTGAGTCGAAGTGCGCACTCTGCGTAGGGATTCCCGACATGAGGCCAAGAAGCAGAAGTGCTGAGCGACTTGGGATCTGATCCAAACCTGTGGCATGTATAGCCGCAGGTGAAGTATCAGGCCAAGCGCCAGAGGCTATATTCGCTTGCAACTTACCGAGGACGGTGAAGACCTTTCCGAGATCACCCATCGCTTCCGCGTATCCCGCAGCGCCCGCCGAGTAATTGCCCGCCTTAATTGATGGATCAAAGAAGGTCTTAAGACCCCAGAGGAAATCTCCGGCCATCTGCAATTCCGCTTCCACAGTTGGTGAGGCAACGCAGAGAGGACCTGCAGCAGAGAGTGCGGCAGCGTCTTTCTCGGCGAGCGTTTGAGTGATGAAACCTCCGAGTGACGCTCCCCAAGCGATGACGTGTGTCGTCGTTGGGAACTTTGACTCGAATGTGGTGATCAGCTCTTCATCAGTTGCAACGCCAGAATCTGCGTTCCACCCTTGGCGGGCGAAACCAGATCCCATCACAGCAAAACCCTTGCCGAGGAGATACTTAATTACTGAAGTGTCTCCACCAACAACAGGGCCTGGCTCTGGAGTATTGGTGATCTTGTAACCGCCGATACCTGGGATAGCTGCAGGGATATCAACGTTATAACGATAACCATGAGACCACAGATAGACAGTTCCATTGAAGTTCGCAGGAACTTGCATCACGAATGGTGCACCATCACTGGTTGCGCCAACACATGACTGAACTGGGAATTTGCCATCGCATAGCGGAGCAGCGGTAGCAGTGGATGGAATTGCTACAACCGCTGCAAGAGCGAGGGCAGTGCTTCCGAGAATGGCGATTCTCTTTACATTCCATAAGTTTTTCATTAGTTGTTTGGCAATCCCTTCGCTGGAAGAGCCGGACGCTTGCTAGTAGTTTTAACAACTGCGCCAGCGCCTGAATCTGTTGTGTAGAGGGTGTAGGTGCCGCCATTTGGCTTGATGGCACCGGTTGGGCCGTAGGTACCGAACCAGTACCCGTTATATCCGACATGGCTCGTTGCGCTGTATCCCAGAGGAGCAAAGCCTGCAGAAGCGAAGGTCGATCCACTTTTGGCAATTGCTTTGAGAAGTGAGGCGCGAGTCAGATTACTTCCCGCTGCTCGCAGCGCTTCAACGGTAAGCATGGCGGTATTCATCCCCTGCAATACGTTGTTATCAAAGGCGACGCCAGCGTTGTACTGAGTGTTGATAGCCTGGAACTGTGCGACATAAGGATCGCTGACATCGGTTGGTGCGGGCAAAAAGGATGCACCGATTGCGCCATAGAGCAATCCAACTGCCGTTGGACCAGCAACGGTTGCGATGGTTGTTCCATCGCCACCAACTGAACCGAGGAGCCATTGCGTCTTAAAGCCGGCTTTGTAAGCGCCACCCAGTGCCGCTGCAGTTGCAGAAGATACACCAAACATAATTGTCACATCAGGCTTTGCCTGTGCCAGACCCGAGATCCACTTTCCTACAACCGTTGGGTCGGCTTGTGAACCACTTGCGTAAGGAATCTTCGCAACAAACTTTGTTCCCGCTGTTGCAAAACCTTTAAGCGCATCTGCGCCAAAATCGTCATCTTGGTAGATGATAGCGACAGACTTACCTGCGAAATTATCTTGCAGGTACTGACCCATAATCTTTGCTTCCATGACATAGGAAGGAAGGACGGTGTACGTCGTTGGATACTTAGTGGCATCAGCAAATCCGCTGTAGCCGCTGTTGACAAAGAGACGTGGAACACCATGGTCATTGATAAAGCGAGTGGTTGCCTCATTCTCAGCAGTTCCGAGTGAGCCAACGATGGCAAGTACTTTGTTTTGCAGTACTAGGTCGTTGGTCACCGATTTTGCTAAGACTGGGTTATAGGCATCGTCTTTAATGATGAGCTTAATTTTACGTCCGTTTACGCCGCCATTGTCATTGACGTAGTTGAAATATGCCTGCATGGCATAAGGAACTTTGTTATACCCAGGAGCAGCTGCACCAGTGAGCGGTGAGGTGATTCCGAGAGTGATCGTGGATGATGTAACACCATCCTGCTTGTACAGATTCATTGCATGCGCTGGCAAGGCGTTGACGAGAAGGGCGGCTGTTGCCACCAAACCCATCGTTATCCTTCCGCGCTTCGTGCGTCGTTGAACGAGCATTTTCTTCCTTTCATCGAGGGTATTCCAGGAGATGCTGCTATTTAATTTTGCGGACACGAACTCCATCTGGCATGAAGAGTACGACGAGTATCAATAAAGAACTCATGAGAAGTCCAGGTAGATTTGCGGTCACCTTCTGCGAGCCCCCCAAGTGCGTTGCAAGGGCACCAGAGAGTTCGGGGATGGCCACCAGAACTACACCGCCGAGAATGCTACCCGCGAGAGAACCAAATCCAGCAAGAACTGCACCAGTAACTATTGCGAATGAGAGCGACAATGGGAAGGCTGTCGGGGTCACTAGCCCGAGAAGTAGACCGAAGAGGGC
>CAIWWH010000061.1 GCA_903916385.1 uncultured Actinomycetes bacterium | reverse complement strand
CGCAAAGCTCGCGTGGTCATGGCTACTGGCCACTCAACGCTACTTGAACGAGTAAAAGCTGAAGAGGCAGAGATCGATTGGTACACCACGTACGGGATGCCTGAAGAGACGCACGCGATTCATGGAGGAGGTCTTCCATTGAATGTTGCTGGTAGCGGTCTCGAAGGTGTGCTTCTCATTAGTGGACTACCCCAGGTTGAGGATCACCTCTTTGGAATTCGTGTGATAACAGAATTCTTGGCACGCACCGGGGAGAACGAGTGAGCACTGCTATTTGGGTAGCAGGTGAAGTTCTCATAGATCTGATCCCGCGAGAGAGCGGCTCTGTCGCGATTGTTGGTGGTGGCCCCGCTAATACTGCCAAAGCCTTGGCAAAACTTGGCTTTGATTCTTACTTTATTGATGGTATCTCGACAGATACTTACGGTCAGAAGGCTCGGGCAGAACTTTTAGCAGATGGAGTCAATCTGGATTACACGCTGACCTCCGACAAGCCAACGTGTGTGGCCAGGGTTACCTTTGATGAGAACCGAAGTGCCTCTTATCAATTTTTAATTGATGGAACAGCAACATTCGAGTTCGACGAGAGTTGGTTACCCGATCCGACGTTACCTCCTGCGGTGCTGCACATCGGCACGCTCGCAACAATTATCGAGCCCGGAGCAAGCAATCTTTTTAACTGGGCATCTAAAGTAAAAGCTCCAATAGTTTTCGATCCAAATATTCGCAGCTCTGTAATAAATGATCGTGAGAAATATCAAGCGATTGTTGAAAAGTGGGCAGGCATATCTGCTGTGATAAAGATGAGCGATGATGATCTCGCCTGGCTTTATCCTCAAGAGGACTTCAGGAGTGCGGCCTTGAACTTCATCAACGAAAAGACCCAGCTCGTCGTCCTCACCCGTGGTGCTAATGGCATCGATGGATTTACTCAAGATGGTGAAGTATCAGTTCCCGGGGTCATAGTGGATCTGGTCGATACAGTGGGCGCTGGAGATACCGTTGGAGCAATACTGGTAGAGGGAATCGTCAACAACGGCCTCGAAAACCTTGTTGGAGTTACTCTAGAGAGAGTATTAAAGCGCGCTGCTGCTGCGGCGGCGATAACATGTTCACGTGCTGGCGCCAATCCGCCAACCCTTAAAGAGTTAGAGGGCTTCTGATGCAACATATAGACGGCGCAGAGATTTCGGTTTCGATCGACCTCGACCAAGGCGCCCGCATTGCTTCACTGCAATGGCGCGATCTGCAGTTTGCGGTTCCCTTCCGGGGGACTCCATTGTCATGGGGTTGGTATGCGATGGCACCTTGGGCGGGACGTATTGATGAAGGATTGATCACCAGTGAGTCAGGCATCGTTCATACCTTGCCAACAAGTTGGTCCCCTCCTCACGCCATTCATGGCTATGGCTTCACAAGTTCTTGGGAGGAGACAGGCTCCGGTCGCGCTCGGCTCGAACTACCCGCTCCTTATAACGGCGCCATCGTCGAACAGACCATCGAAATTCTCGATGATGCTGTGCGTTGGATACTCGAATACACCCCAAATGGCTGCGATCTCCCCGCATGGCTGGGCTTCCACCCGTGGTTTCCACGCGAACTTGAGCGCGGAGATGCCGCTGAAGTCGAATTCACTGCCGCTCAGATGTTGATCCGCGGCGATGATGGTCTGCCGACCGGAGAGTTAGTCCCACAGCCTAAAGAGCCCTGGGATGATTGTTTCACCGGAATTAAAGGCATCCCTTCGGTCGTTTGGCCGGGAGCGGCTCGTATTACCGTCGAGTCAGATGCTCCTTATTGGGTGGTTTACACAGAAGATAGCGACGGTGTCTGCATTGAGCCACAGACCGCACCTCCTAATGCCCAGAATCTAGGAATCACGGGCGAGCACTACATCGAGGCTTTGTTCACCTTCTCGGAAGAGGTTTAGGCTTACCCCATGGCTGAACAGAATGAGTTAAGAGAGAAGGGCCTGCGCTTAACGCCGCAGCGTGAATTAGTTCTGCAGGCGGTGCGCGATCTTGGACATGCCACTCCTGAAGAGGTTGCCAACAAGATTCACATCACGCACCCTGGAATTAATCTCTCTACTGTCTACCGCAATCTTGAAACCCTTGAAAATGTTGGGTTGGTGCAACACACCCACCTGGGACATGGTGGTGCGACCTATCACGCCGCCGAAGAGTTAACTCACCTACACCTGGTCTGTGGAGTCTGCGGTGAGGTTGGAGATGCACCTATCGAAACTGCAGCTAGCTTCGTTCAACAATTAGCCGATGATTATGGCTTCAAGACGGATGTAACCCACTTTGCAATTTATGGTACCTGCGCTAAGTGCGCTGCTTTAACCCGATAATTAATGAGCGCAGTACTTGTTGAATCGGGTTTAGATGCAGGCGCAATCTGGCACTTTGGTGAACCCAGCCAGGAGCAGCGGGCTCTTGCCGCTGGTAAAGGCTGGGCTGATCTCTCGCACCGGGCTGTAGTAAGTATCAGCGGTAGCGACCGCATCAAGTGGCTCAATGACATGATGACGCAAGAGCTCGCGACCCTCCCAACCGGGCAATGGAGTGAAACGCTCTTGCTCGATGCCCAAGGTCATATCGAGCAGCAACTATTTTTAGTCGATGACGGAAGTTCGATTTGGATGCATACCGAAGCTGCAAAGGCCGAAGAGTTGATCAACTACCTCAATAAAATGAAGTTTATGCTCGATGTAGATGTGCAAGATCGCAGCAGGGAATTTGCTGTTCTACGCGCACCAGGAGTTCCCGATACATTTGGGGGACCATATGCGCTCGTCCCGCGTACTGAGCTCTCAGATGTAATTGCCGCCTACAAGAGCGCTGGATATGTTCAAGTTGGAACATGGGCTTTAGAGGCTGAAAGAATTGCTGCGGGTCGAGCACGAATTCTTCTCGAGACTGATCACAAGTCGATTCCCAATGAGTTGGGCTTCTTGCATACGGCCGTGCACATGAATAAGGGTTGCTACCGCGGTCAAGAGACTGTTGCCAAGGTTTATAACTTAGGTCGCCCTCCACGCCGACTGGTCTTGTTGCACCTCGATGGTTCGATGGTGCATATGCCGGAGCATGGGGCGAAGGTAACCTTCGAGGGCAAAGAAGTTGGTGAGATTGGTTCAATGGCTCGTCACTATGAACTTGGGCCCATCGCGCTCGCCGTAATTAAGCGTTCTGTCCCTGTCGATGCGACCTTGGATATAGATGGAGTTAGTGCGACTCAGGAAGTAATCGTCGCGGCAGATTAAGATGGGCCAATGAACCTGCCTTCAACGAATCCATTCTCTGCAGTAAGCACTCTCGAATACGAGATGCCTCCCTTCGCTGAAATTCAGGATGAGCACTACCTCCCGGCTTTCTATGCTGGGATGACAGAGCAACTCGCTGAAGTAGATGCAATCATCGCGCAACCAGAGGTCACCTTCGAGAACACGATCGTCGCTCTAGAGCAGAGTGGGCGCACCTTAACTCGAGTCTCTCTCGTCTTCTTCAACAAGTCTTCTAGTGATACCTCCGACGCGCTAGATGCGATTGAGGCAGAGATCGCGCCAAAATTGGCAGCCCACTCCGACGCAATCAAATTAAATCCAGAGCTCTGGTCGCGCATCGAATCGCTATACAACGAGCGCGCCACGTTGAATCTTGTGGGTGAGGATCTGCGCCTTATTGAGTTGTACTACAAAGATTTCCACTTCGCTGGAGCTCACCTTTCGCCTGTCCAGCGCGAGGAACTTAAATCACTCAATGAGGAGCTTTCTAAGCTCGAGGCGGAGTTTTCACAGAAACTCTTGGCGGATACCAATGACTCAGCGATCGTGGTTGAATCACTCGAGGAGTTAGATGGGCTAAGTGCGAATGAGATCGCGGCAGCGGAGTTGGCGGCGAAGAGCCGTGGTCTAGAAGGTAAGTGGTTGATTGGTGCCGTAAATTTCAGCGGGAATCCGGTGCTAGCAACTTTGACTAACCGTGCGCTCCGAGAGCGAATCATGCAGGCATCTCTGGCGCGCGGAAACCGTGACAACGAGAACGACACAAAGGCGACTCTCGTTTCGATGACAAAGTTGCGCGCTCGAAGGGCCACCCTCTTTGGGATGAAGAGCCACGCTGAGTACATCACGAGTGAGAACACCGCCAAATCCCCAGAGAATATCCACGCTATGTTGCGCACTATCGCGAAATCAGCGATAGCAAATGCAAAACGCGAGGGAGTTGTCCTGCAAGAGACGATCTCTGCTAACGGCGAGAGTTTCGATCTTGCGAGTTGGGATTGGGATCTTTATACCGAACAGGTGCGCGCAGAGAAGTACAACGT
>CAIWWH010000060.1 GCA_903916385.1 uncultured Actinomycetes bacterium | reverse complement strand
GCAAACAAGTGGAGCCAAGGTTGTTTTGATGTCTGATACGCCGGCGCTGGCGCAAGACCCACTGGTCTGTCTATCGGCCCATCCCAAGAGCACCTTGGCTTGCGCTACATCTGTCTCGTTCGCGATCTCAGATGATTGGATCGCTCTGGAGAGCCAGATCGCCGCCGCAAATTCAATCCCTCTGATTAAGCCTCAACTCTGGATCTGTCCGACTAGTCCATGTCCGGTAGTGATAGGCAATATTTTGACCTACTTCGACCCGGGGCATATGACCGCAACATTCTCACAAGCTCTTGCCGGAAGATTGAAGAGCGCGATGGAAAGCGCCTTGGAAGCAAAGATTTGATTCGCAGAATTACTTAACCCTTGTCCCGCAGGACATTGGGATACGGTACGTTTGTGAACAATCGCTCGCCCCATCTTCCCGAGGTCGAGCATCGCTATATTGGTGAAAGCCCTATCCGAACCCTGATCTATCTCTTTGAAGAGCAGAGGTTGAAGGTTCTCTTTGCCTTCTTCCTTTTTTGTATAAAGCACTCACCCACCTGGGCCATCCCACTCATTACCGCCAACATCATCGACATCATTACTTCTCACAAGAACACAACTGATCTTCTAATCAATGTGAGCATCCTGATCTTTGTCACCCTGCAAAACTGGCCCATAAACGTTCTTTACGTATTCTTTCAGAGCAAAGCAATCCGTGAAGTCGAAAACCGTTTGAGATCCGCGCTCGTCGAACGAATGCAACAGTTGAGTATGGGCTTCTACCTTCGCACCAATGCGGGGGTACTCCAAACAAAAGTTGTTCGCGATGTTGAAAATGTTGAACAGATGGTTCGCAATCTCTCCGATGGAGGCTTCACGGCTATCAACGGTGCCGCGGGAGCGATAATAATTATTGCGATTAGGGTGCCGCTATTTCTTCCCTTTTTCTTAGTTCTAGCGCCTTTAATTGCTCTTTTTATCGCACTGCTGCGCTCCAGATTGAATGCTCGGAACGAGGAATTTCGCAGTGAGATTGAGAATATGTCGGCTCGGGTGAATGAGATGACGACTCTCATGCCGATCACTCGTGCGCATGGACTGGAAAAAATCGCGCTACAGACCATGTATGACTCGTTTAGCAGCGTGAAACGCGCCGGACTAAAACTCGATATTTTCAATGCAAAATTTAACGCCTTGGCATATGTCACTTTCCAATTGGCAAACGTCTTGTGTTTATCTATTGCTGGATATTGCGCTCTTAAAGGAAAGTTTGGAGTCACTCCTGGCGATGTGGTTCTACTGACGGCTTTCTTTGGCCAGTTAATCGGTTCGGTAATCCTTCTCTCGAGTTTGATGCCGCAAATATCTAAAGGTTTTTCATCGATTCGCTCTCTCGGCGAAGTTCTCGAGTCGCCTGATGTAGAAGCGAACTCTGATAAGAAGCAATTTAGCGAAGTGGTTGGAGTTGTGGCATTTGATCACGTCAGTTTTGCCTATCCACAGAGTGCGCGGCGCGCTATAAGCGACCTTGATCTAAAGGCGAAACCCGGTGAGATGATCGCTCTTGTCGGCCCCTCGGGCTCTGGAAAATCTACCTTGATCAATCTCATCATTGGATTTCTGCGTCCACAGTCGGGCAGCATCTTTGTAGATGGCAAAAATGTATCTGAATACGATTTACGCTCCTTTAGAAAATTTATCTCAGTGGTGCCGCAGGAATCGGTTCTCTTTGAAGGCACCGTCCGCGACAACGTCACCTACGGTCTTGGTGCTGTCTCTGATAGCCGCGTGGAAGAGGCCTTGCGTGCCGCCAACGCTTGGGAATTTGTCCAAGAGTTGCCGGATCGTACGAACACCCTTGTAGGGGAGCGCGGAGCACGAATCTCTGGTGGGCAGAAACAGCGCTTGGCTATTGCCCGAGCGCTGATAAGAAATCCACGAATTCTGATCCTGGACGAGGCGACCTCCGCGCTTGATTCGCAATCCGAGAAGGAGATCCAATCTGCATTGGAGTCGTTGATGGCGAACCGCACCACCTTTGTGGTTGCTCACAGATTGTCGACGGTGCAGAAAGCGGATCGGATTTTGGTACTCGATAAGGGAATGTTGGTCGAGAGTGGCCGCCACACAGAACTCGCCCACGCTGGTGGGCTTTATCAAAGGCTGTACGAATCGCAAGTGTTTATCGGAGATGGAGAGAACTGATGCTACTGGGACAAACAAGAGCTGAACTAGAGCGGTACAAGCCCGCGCTGACCAAGAAGAGCGATTTTGAAAGTTTTTGGAGTGAAACGCTAAGTACATACGTCGCCGAACGCCCAGAGCCGGCTCTGATCAAGATTGATTCTGCAATAACGGAGATCGAGATTTACGACGTAACAATTCCCGGATTCAACGGGGATTTAATTAAAGGGTGGTTTCTGACTCCCAAGAACCTCTTAGGGGATCGTCCGGTGGTAGTTGTTTTTGAAGGGTATGGAGGCGGCCGCGGGAATTTTAACGAGTGGCTCTTCTGGGCCAACTGCGGTTATCCCACCCTTGTTATGGATACTCGTGGCCAAGGCGGGGGTCATCGCAGAGGAGATACCCCGGATGGCCTATACCCACGCGGCTCCTCTTCCGCTGGCTTTATGACGATGGGCATTGATTCAAAAGAGGATTACTACTTCCGCAGGGTCTTCTCTGATGCAGTCGCCTTTGTGAGAGCGGCAAAATCTCTGCCACATGTCGACCCGACCAGAATTATTACGACTGGGGGAAGTCAAGGTGGTGGGATCGCTCTTGCTGCCGCATCATTGGCTCCAGAGGTTTTTGCCACGATGCCAGATGTTCCATTCTTATGTCATATTCATCGCGCGATAGAACTTACTGATTCTTATCCATATCAAGAGATCGTCAACTACTGCAGAATCCATCGCACCGATTCCGACCAGGCGCTCGAGACCCTTACCTATTTTGACTGCATGAATCTTGTGACGCTGGCAAAGGCACATGCACTTATCAGCATCGGCATGCACGACCCAATCTGCCCTCCAGACACAATCTTCGCGATGCGAAACCACTACGCCGGACCTGTCGATACCCAAGTGTGGGAGTTCAATATGCACGAGGGTGGAGCGAGCGACCAGAATTTATTGCAGGCGCAGTGGCTGCAGGCCCTCCTTGCGAAGGAGGAAAAGTAGTCATGGCTCTCAATGGAATCTCACACCTCGGATACGGATTCAATGCGCAATGGGCGTATTCAAGTGAGCACGAGGCCGCTAAGCCAGCGGATACCCGAATGCTCGATTTCATGGCGAAGTACGACTTCAACTTTTTACGCTTGCCGCTGGATTACCGTTACTGGCTCCCAAATATCGGTGGCCCACAAAACGAAGAGTTCTTGCAGCGGATGGACACTTACGTCCATGAGTCCGTCAGTCGCGGAATTCATATTTCAATCAATCTGCATCGTGCTCCCGGGTACTGCATAAATGGCTGGGAGAAAGAGAGCACGAATCTCTGGGCAGATGCGATCGCTCAGGATGCCTTCGAAGAATTATGGACGACCTTAGCTCTTCGCTACCAAGGCAGATATGAAACCCTGATGAGCTTTGATCTAGTGAACGAGCCTCCCGAGATTGGGCAACGCGGTTTCACTCGCGATATTCACCAAGCGGTGATTCGTCGCATCGTTGCCGCGATAAGAGCCATAGATCCCAACCGCCAGATAGTCATCAATGGTCTAGCAGGGGGTCACCTGGCGATGCCGGAGTTGGCTGACTTAGAAGTAATCCACAGTGGGCGCGGATACCAACCCATGCTCGTTTCGCACTATAAGGCGGAGTGGTGGGCCGGTTCCGTGGGAATGCCAGTCCCGACTTACCCCTGCGAATACAACGGGCAGTGGTGGGATCGCGCAGCTCTCTGGGAGTTCTACGCGCCTTGGCGCGAAGTCCAGGCAGCAGGACGGCCAGTGCACATCGGAGAGTTCGGTTGTTATCAATACACGGATAACGAAGTGGCGCTCGCTTGGTTTAAAGATCTCTTCAGCATCTACAAGGAATCAAGCTGGGGTTACTCACTTTGGGAGTTCGATGGAACTTTTGGAATTGCAAACCACGGCCGTCCGGGAACGGTTTATGAGAATTTTGAAGGGCTTAATATTGACCGAGCACTTCTTGATTTAATGTTAGAGAGCCGAGCTAACTAACTTAGGCTCTTGGATTGGGACTTTGATTATGCGCAGGGTTCCGCTCTGGAAGTTGGCCAAGAATTATGTCGATCGCCGCGAGAGTCGCCATATCGAGTTTCACTCCCGAAGCCTTCGCATTTTCCCGCACCTGTTCAGGACGACTTGCACCCATGACAACTGCCGAGAGATTTGGGTTTGAAAGAGCCCACGCGAGAGCGAGTTGAGACATAGAAATCTCAAGATTGCTCGCAATCGGCTTTAAAGCGTCAACGGCGGTCAAGATCTCTTCACGGAGCCAGCCCGAGATCATCTCAGCGCCAGATTTCTTATCTGAGGCGCGCGAGTTTGCAGGAGGCTTCTGACCGACCGAATACTTACCGGTCAAAACGCCTTGTGCAATTGGGGAGTAGGCGATTTGGCTGATTCCTTCGCGCTGACTGAGAGGGACAACTTCCTTCTCAATCACTCTCCAAAGCATCGAATATTGGGGTTGACTCGCGACGAAACGGGTCCAG
>CAIWWH010000059.1 GCA_903916385.1 uncultured Actinomycetes bacterium | reverse complement strand
CCATCGTTATTCCGGTCGTATCCCTCGCAATTGGTGCACAAGTTGCGATGCCTAAGAATTTGCAGTCGACATCATATGAGCTCTGCTTCTTTTATGTGGTTGTGGCACTTCCTTACGTCTATCGCTCACTGGATATTGGGCTACAGTCGGTCTCACTCGGCACACTCGTTGAAGCCTCACAGAGTTTGGGCGCTGACTGGTTGAAAACTCTCACCATGGTAATCATCCCTGCCATCCGCTCCTCGACGACGGGGGCGCTCTTCATCACATTCGCACTTTCACTCGGTGAATACACACTTGCCGTGCTCCTGCACTTCCACACCTTTCCTACATGGGCGACCAACATCTCACAAGAGAATATTTATGGCTCTATCGCAATCTCGGTAACAACTTTGGGTGGCGCTTGGATTCTTCTCGTCCTCGTCGCCTTCCTACCGCGCATTAAGAATCTACTTGGAAGAAAAGAGAGGGTCGCCTAATGGAACTCCATGGAAGCACTGTTGAATTTCGCAATGTAAAGCGGACCTTCGGTAACGTAAAGGCTCTGAACGACTTTTCTCTCACCATTAAGCCAGGTGAGTTAGTAACGCTCCTTGGTCCATCAGGTTGTGGCAAGACCACAGCTCTTCGCATCCTGGCTGGTATCGATAAGGATCACGAAGGAATTGTCGAGATTGACGGTAAGGATATGTCTTCAGTAGCGGCTAACAAGCGCAATATCGGAATGGTCTTCCAAGCATATTCACTTTTCCCTAACATGACGGCAGTCGAGAATGTGGGTTACGGATTGCGCGTGCGCGGCGTTGACTCCCATAGGCGCGATTCCCGCGCCCGCGAGCTCCTTGACCTAGTTGGACTGAGCACTCAGGCCGACCGTAGGCCTACGCAACTTTCTGGTGGCCAGCAGCAGCGTGTAGCACTCGCCCGCGCTCTTGCAATTGAACCTTCAGTGCTCCTACTAGATGAGCCACTCTCAGCTCTTGACGCTCAAGTTCGCGCTCAGCTCCGCGAAGAGATTCGTCGTATCCAGAGCAGCATCGGAATTTCGACACTCTTTGTGACTCACGACCAAGAAGAGGCGATGTCGATTTCAGATCGCGTAGGCGTCATGAACAAGGGTGTGTTGGAGCAGATCGACGAGCCGGGCAAGTTATACAACAAGCCAAAGACGTCTTTCGTCGCAGGTTTCGTAGGTCTAACAAATTACATTCCTGCTGTAATGGAATCCAAGTCAAGCGTTATTGTCTTGAACCAAGTCATTGATGTATCTGATCACTCAGTCGATGCGAAGAAGGGCGAAGAGGTCCGGGCTCTTGTGCGTCCGGAGGAGTTGCAGGTTGAGAAGGCGAGCGAAGGTGCAGTTGTCATCACCAAGTCCTTCCTAGGACCGATCACCCGCCTTGGTATCGACGCAGGAACTCCAGAATTGATCTACGCTGAAGTCACAAGCAAAGAGGCGAAGAAATTTGACACTGGTGACAATGTAAAGGTTTCAATCCATTCTGATTCAGTAATGGTCGAATACGCATAAGATGATTACGCGCGATGGTGGAATTTCTCGCGGCATCGCGAATGAAAAAGGTTGGGTCAACCTTGAGCCAAGTGCCGGAGAAGAATTAATTGGGGAGCCAGTTTCGGACGCAGCCACCCCAATCCTTTCCTTGATCCATATCTCTGATTTGCACATCTGCGATGCACAATCACCGGCACGCGTTGAGCTAATGGATCGCTTTGCTGATCCGCATCACCCGATGTCAGAGCACATTCCGTTGGTCGGGGCTTATCGCGCACAAGAGATGCTGACGGCGCAGACCCTAGAGACGATGATCCAGACTGTGAACACCATCCGTACTGGACTCTTCTCGGACCGCCCTATCGATGCAGTCGTCGCTACTGGCGATGTCACAGATAACGCGCAGGCAAATGAGTTGGATTGGTACCTCACGCTGATGGACGGCGGTGAGGTGCATCCCGATAGTGGAGATACTTCTAAGTGGGAGGGTGTGGCGCAGAAAGATCCTGCGAAGTACGATCGTAATTATTGGAATCCTGAAGGAACCCCTGAAGGGTGCGAAGAAGATTATCCCCGTGCTCTTTATGGACTTCCAACAGTTCCTGGCTTAACCGATGCAGTCCGCCAACCTTTTATTGCAACGGGATTGAGTCATACCTGGTTTGCGACACATGGAAACCATGACGCGCTGGTGCAAGGGACGGTACCTCCGGATGCGACTTTGCAATTCATTGCAACCGGTGGAGCTCGCCTTACCGACATGGGCGAGAACTTTGATCTATCAGAAGCTTTCGCAGGCTGGGGAATGGTTGGTCCCGCAAAATTAGCTTCTCCTAGTGCGGGGGTTTATCGCGAGACAACTGCAGATCCGCGCCGTCGCCTTAATGCAGCTGACGATTGGGCGAAGTTGCATTTAACCTGCGAACACAATGGCCATGGGCTCACAGAGATTAATGCTCTCGAAGGAACTAAGTATTGGTCGAAGGATCTCGGTGTTGTGCGCCTGATCTCACTCGATACAGTCAATATTCACGGTGGCTGGCAGGGATCATTGGATCAGACACAATTTGACTGGCTGAAAGACGTTCTCGCAGATCCAACTCCTAAGTACTTCATTCTCCTCTCGCACCATCCACTACATGGTCTTTTTAATGATTACGCCCCCGAGGGCGCAGATCGTCGAATTGCCATCGCAGAGTTAACCGAGGAGCTCTTGAAGCACGAACGCATCATTGCTTGGCTTGCAGGTCACGATCACGACAATCGCGTGAAGTACATCGGCGAGGAGGGCAAGAGCGGTTTCTGGCAGATCATGACCTCTTCGCTTATCGATTGGCCACAACAAGGGCGCCTTGTCGAAATTTTGGAAGATCAAGGAAGAGTTGTCATTGCGACCTCACTTATCGATCACCAAAGTCCTATTGACCTCGCTGAAGCGACGAGTAACCTTGAGAGCCCAGTGCATCTTGCGGGACTTTCGCGCATTCTCTCTGCTAATCACTGGCAACGTCGCAAAGCCAATGACTTTCACGTGGAGCTATCAGCAGGTGAAGCATCAGACCGAAATAGCTTCCTCTGGATTGATAAGACACCTAAATAGGACATGGAGGTTCTCTGGTGAACAAGGTCTATAAAGAGATTGAGGCTATCTTCACCACGGGAATTGCCGAGGAGTACCTCGGAGAAGATGTAAAACTTGTCGAACATATGTTGCAGTGTGGTGATCTAGCTAAAGAGGCCGGTGCACCTGATTACCTTGTTGTTGCGGCCCTGCTTCACGACATTGGCCATCTTCTTGTTGAGGATGCACATGCTGCTCAAGATGCCGGTATTGATATGCACCATGATGCCGTGGGAGCGCGTTGGATTGAGGAGCGCTTCCCAGCAACAGTGAGTGAGCCAGTTCGGCTACATGTGGCGGCAAAGCGTTACTTAGTTACCACCAACCATGATTACCTATCGAAACTCTCTCATGCCAGTGTGCAGACCCTGTATATGCAGGGCGGGCCGCTCAGCCAAGAGGAGGTCATCGATTTCATCTCGCGAGAAGGAGCCGAGGATGCGGTCCGAGTCCGCCTCTGGGATGACCTCGCCAAAGTGCGCGACAAGTCGACTTCGTCCCTCAAAGAGTTCGAACCGCTCATCACAGCTCTTGCCCGTCCGTAACGGCAATTAGTAACCCGTATAACAAAGTGTTTACCCAAGGTTCCTTTTCTAGTGAGGTCACGGGCACTACACTCACAAATATGGAAGTAACTGTTTACGATTCCATCAGCGCGGTTCCCGTTTACGGTGACCCAGCGCTCCAGAGCTCGACCCTCGCCCCTGTAATCCTCGTCTACTCGGATGATCAGAGCGTGCGGGCGGCTATCACGGCGGCGCTCGGCAAGCAGTTACCGGGCGAGAGCCGTGAGCATAAGGTTGTCGATTTCGCGACTGCCGATGCCTTGCGCCTCTACCTCGGCGAGAAGCGGAAGGTTGACCTCTTTATTCTCGATGGCGAGGCGGTTCCGGAGGGTGGCATGGGCCTGGCACATGCCCTTAAGGATGAGATCGTCGAATGCCCTCCCATAATGCTGATCATTCAACGTCCGCAAGATAGTTGGTTGGCTAAGTGGTCAGGCGCTGATGCCGTCATCTCCCATCCCATCGACCCATTTACCTTGGGTTCTAAGGTCGCAGAGCTCATCAAATAGCCCAATGAAGAACTGTGACGGTCGACACACCTCCTATTCTTACGGCGAATCCCGCCGTATGCTCACAGCATGAATCCTTACGTCCCGATTCTTGCGATAGGTGGGATTGGCTTCGGATTCGCCGCATTTTCAGTCGTAACCGCCGCAATCACTGGGCCCAAGCGTTATAACCGGGCTAAGGCGGAGGCTTATGAGTGTGGCATCCAGCCCTCTCCTGTAGCTCAGGGCGGCGGTCGCTTCCCCGTCAAATACTTCTTAACAGCGATGCTCTTTATCGTCTTCGATATCGAAATTGTCTTCTTATATCCATGGGCGGTCTCCTTCAATCAACTCGGCCTCTTCGGTCTCGTTGAGATGGTGATCTTCATACTTACAGTTTTCGTCGCATATGCATATGTATGGCGACGTGGCGGATTGGAATGGGATTAGCCATGGGTCTAGAAGAGCAGTTACCAACCGGAATCGCCCTCACCACAGTTGAGAGCCTCGCTGGTTATATGCGCAAGAGTTCTTTGTGGCCTGTGACATTTGGTTTAGCGTGCTGCGCAATTGAGATGATGGCTGCTGGTGGTGGTCGATATGACCTCGCACGCTTTGGAATGGAAGTTTTCCGTCCATCTCCTCGTCAAGCAGATTTGATGATCGTTGCCGGTCGCGTCTCGCAGAAGATGGCCCCCGTAGTTCGCCAAATTTACGATCAAATGCCTGGACCAAAGTGGGTGCTCTCGATGGGAGCCTGCGCTTCATCTGGAGGAATGTTCAACAACTACGCGATCGTGCAGGGCGTCGATCACATTGTTCCAGTAGATATTTATCTCCCAGGTTGCCCACCGCGCCCCGAAATGTTGATGGATGCGATTTTGAAGTTACATGAGCAGATCAGCGATGAGAAGCTCGGTGCAAATCGCGAAGCGATTATTCGCGAAGTGGAAGCGGCTGCGCTCGCATCTAAGCCGACCTTCCAGATTCAAGGGCTATTGAAGCGATGACGCAAGAGCACGGATTATTTGGCGCTAAGGGCACTGGAGACACCTCTGGTTACGGTGGGCTCGTACGCAAGAGCCATAACGAGATTTCTGCTGAGCGTCCCTATGGTGGCTACTTTGATGAAATCATGGATGAACTTGAGCGCGCATATCCGGATTTCAACGATGCGATAGAGCAGGTAGTTATTCATCGCGGTGAGTTAACGTTGCATGTCAAGGCGGCGCGTTTATTTGAGGTCGCACAGGTACTTCGCGACACACCTTCGCTGCGCTTTGAGGTCTGTCTTGGTGTAAATGGTGTGCACTATCCATCTGACAAAGATCGCGAATTACACTGCGTTTATCCTCTGCTTTCAATGACATTTAATCGCCGCATTCGCCTTGAAGTGAGCGTTCCGGATAGCAATCCGCACCTACCTTCTTTGGTTGAGCTCTGGGGCGGAAACAATTGGCATGAGCGCGAGACCTTTGACATGTTCGGAATCATCTTCGATGGTCACCCTGGTCTGACTCGCATCTTGATGCCTGATGATTGGATCGGTCACCCGCAACGTAAAGATTATCCACTCGGTGGAATTCCAGTTGAATACAAGGGTGCCACTGTGCCACCTCCAAATGAGCGGAGGTCATACCGATGACAACTAACGATCCATATGCCACCTCTCGTGAAACAACAGAGGGCCGCGTTTATTCTGTAACCGGAAATGATTGGGACTCCCTCGTTACCGAGATCGGCGCAACAAAGGAAGAACGCGTTGTCGTCAACATGGGCCCACAGCATCCATCAACACATGGCGTGCTCCGTTTAATTTTGGAACTCGAGGGCGAAACCGTTACTGAGGCTCGTGCAGGTATCGGCTATCTCCACACAGGTATTGAGAAGAATGCTGAATACCGCACTTGGACACAGGGAACTACCTTTGTAACTCGTATGGATTACCTCTCGCCAATCTTCAACGAGACTGCGTACTGCCTTGCTGTAGAGAAGTTGCTCGGCGTCACCGAAGAGATTCCGGAGCGCGCGAGTGTTATCCGGGTCTTGATGATGGAGTTCAACCGCATCTCATCACACATGGTAGCTCTTGGCACTGGCGCACTCGAACTTGGCGCACTAACTCCGATGCTCTTTGCCTTCCGTGAGCGCGAGAAGGTTCTAGATATCTTCGAGATGGTTTCAGGTCTACGTATGAATATGGCCTACATCCGTCCAGGTGGAGTTTCACAAGATCTTCCCGACGGCGCCCTCACCAAGATTCGCGAAACAGTTAAAGAGTTGCGCCATAACTTCAAGGACAATGCAAAACTTTTGATTGGCAACACAATCTGGATGAAGCGCACACAGGGCGTGGGATATTTAGATCTCGCGGGCTGCATCACTCTTGGAGTTACCGGTCCAATCCTGCGTGCTACTGGTATGCCTTGGGATCTACGTAAATCCGAACCTTATTGTGGATACGAAAACTACAACTTTGACGTGATCACCAATGATGGTTGTGATACTTACGGCCGCTTCTTGATCAAGATGGATGAACTCGAGCAATCACTGCGCATCATCGAACAGTGTGTAACCAAGCTTGAGGCACTAGAAGGTGCACCTGTCGTTATTGAAGATAAGAAGATTGGTTCTCCAGCGGATCTCAAAGTGGGTCCAGACGGAATGGGTAACTCCCAAGAGCACATCGCCCACATCATGGGTCAATCGATGGAGGCTCTTATCCATCACTTCAAGATTTCAACCGAAGGCTTCCGCGTTCCTGCCGGCCAGGTATATGCAACCGTCGAATCTCCTAAGGGAGAAACGGGAGTCCACCTAGTTTCAGATGGTGGCTCACATCCTTATCGCCTCCACTTCCGCGAACCGTCATTTAACAATCTGCAATCACTCGCCGCGATGTGCGAGGGCAGCATGATTGCCGACGTTGTTGCAGCTGTAGCTTCAATCGATCCAGTGATGGGTGGGGTAGACCGCTAATGTCATTTACTACTGAAGAGCTCGCAGTGATGGATAGCATCATCGCGCGTTATCCCAAGAGCCGTTCGGCTATTATGCCGTTGCTGCACTATGTGCAGTCGATTGATGGTTATGTGACTCCTCGCGGAATCGAAACTATCGCGGAAAAACTAAATCTGGCCACCGCCGAAGTTACAGCAGTTTCGACCTTCTACACCCAATACAAGAGCGAGCCAGTTGGTGAATATCACGTTGGGATCTGCACCAACACGCTCTGCGCAGTTATGGGCGGAGATGCAATTTATGAATCGGTCTGCGATCGCCTGGGAATCAAGAAAGATCAGACCACCCCAGATGGAAAGATTTCACTTGAGCGCATTGAGTGCAATGCCGCGTGTGATTACGCCCCAGTCGTCATGGTCAACTGGGAGTTTTACGATAATCAAACTCCAGCATCAGTGAACGAATTAATCGATGGAGTGCGCGCTGGAAATCCGCCGGCTCCAACTCGTGGACCAAAAGAGTTGCGGACCTGGAAGCAGAACTCAGCAGTACTGGCTGGTCTTTCTGATGGATTAGCAGAAGAGGGCGTACAGGCTGGCGCAGCCTCTCTCCTCGGCTTGAATATCGCGAAGGCGCAGGGATCTAAATGAGCCTCTTGAACCCAGTTCTATCCGCGCATTGGGACGAAGCAGATTCCTTCACCATCGCTGGCTACCAACGTCACGATGGGTACAAGGCCCTTGCTAAAGCCCTCAAAGCGACTCCCGATGAAGTTATTGCTCAGATAAAAGAGTCAGGCCTGCGTGGTCGTGGCGGTGCCGGCTTCCCAACTGGAAATAAGTGGAGCTTCATTCCACAAGGCGATAACAAGGCGCACTATCTTGTAGTTAACGCAGATGAATCAGAACCTGGAACTTGCAAAGATATGCCGCTCTTGATGGCTAATCCACACTCTTTAATCGAGGGAATCATCATTGGTTCCTACGCAATTCGCGCTAACCACTCCTTTATTTATCTGCGCGGAGAGGTAGTCCATGTCTTCCGTCGCGTGCAGAAGGCGATCGATGATGCCTATGCGGCCGGGTTCTTAGGTAAGAACATTCTGGGAAGCGGATTTGATCTTGAACTCACTCTGCATGCCGGTGCAGGTGCGTATATCTGCGGAGAAGAGACCGCACTTCTTGATTCACTTGAAGGCTTCCGCGGCCAACCACGTCTACGCCCACCATTTCCTGCAATCGCAGGCTTGTATGCGATGCCGACCGTGGTAAATAACGTTGAGTCAATCGCCTCGGTCCCATCCATCATTCAGAATGGTGTCGAATGGTTCCAGGCGATGGGTACCGAGAAGAGCAAGGGTTACACGCTCTACTCACTCTCTGGTCATGTCACCAATCCCGGTCAATTTGAAGCGCCACTCGGAATTACTCTGCGCCAGATTCTCGAACTTGCGGGTGGAGTACGCGCCGGACACGAGCTCAAGTTCTGGACGCCGGGTGGTTCATCAACTCCGATGTTTACCGCTGACCATCTCGATGTACCTCTCGATTACGAAGGCGTCTCCTCTGCAGGCTCGATGCTCGGCACCAAGGCGCTACAGATTTTTGATGAGACCACCTGTGTAGTACGTGCCGTATTGCGCTGGGTGGAGTTCTATAAGCACGAATCGTGCGGAAAGTGCACACCATGCCGTGAAGGAACTTGGTGGTTGGTTCAGATCATGAAGGATTTAGAGGCTGGTAAAGGTAGCGAAGCTGATCTTGAGAAGCTCCTTGATCTCTGCGACAACATCGCTGGTCGCTCCTTCTGTGCTCTGGCAGATGGCGCCGTTGCGCCGATTATCTCTTCACTCAAATATTTCCGCGCTGAATACATCCTGCATCAGACCAACGGGGGTTGCCCCTTTGATCCTGTTGCATCGACGCTCTTCGAAACGGCAGGTGCATAGATGACGCCCGAGCAAGCAGTTGCAGCTGTAGATACCGTTTCTGCCATCATTGATGGAGTTGAGGTAACAGTCCCAAAGGGAACACTCATCATTCGCGCCGCCGAGCAACTTGGTATCGCGATCCCACGTTTCTGTGATCACCCACTCCTTGCTCCTGCGGGTGCCTGTCGCCAATGTTTGGTTGATGTCGAGATCAATGGTCGCGCCTTTCCGAAGCCACAGGCTTCCTGCACCATGCCCGTTGAAAATGGCATGATCGTAAAGACCCAACTCACTTCCCCTGTTGCCGCTAAGGCACAAGAGGGAATCATGGAGTTCTTGCTTATCAATCACCCGCTTGATTGCCCCGTCTGCGATAAGGGCGGCGAGTGCCCACTGCAGAACCAGGCGATGTCGGCTGGACGCTCCGAATCACGTTTTGAGGGCGAGAAGCGGACTTACGAGAAGCCAATCAATATCTCTTCACAGGTATTGCTAGATAGAGAGCGTTGTGTGCTCTGTGCACGTTGCACCCGTTTCTCGGAAGAGATAGCGGGAGATCCATTCATCACTCTTAACGAGCGCGGTGCGCTACAACAAGTGGGTATCTACGAGAACAAGCCTTTTGAGTCTTACTACTCTGGAAATACCGTACAGATCTGTCCGGTCGGCGCGCTTACTGGTGCCTCATACCGCTTCCGCTCTCGTCCATTTGACCTTGTATCCATCAACTCTGCGTGTGAGCATTGCGCCTCTGGTTGCGATCTACGCACTGATATGCGTCGCGATAAAACGCTGCGCCGCCTCGGAGGCGATGATTCTGCAGTCAACCAAGAGTGGAACTGCGATAAGGGCCGTTGGGCATTCAAGTACATCACGTCGCGAGAGCGCGTAAAAAGCCCAATGGTTCGCGGAGCAGATGGTGAACTCCACGAAGCTTCATGGCCGGAGGCGATCGCTGCGGCAGCCGCTGGTCTGAAGGGCAAGCGAGTCGGAGTACTTGCAGGTGGTCGTCTTACACATGAGGACGCCTACGGTTACTCGAAGTTTGCGCGCGTTGCTCTCGGTACCAATGACATCGATTTCCGTTCTCGTCCACACTCTGATGAAGAGCGCGACTTTCTTGCAGCCGTTGTCGGAGATTTAACGACCACTTATGCTGATATCGATAAGGCAGATCAGGTTGTTCTTCTCAGTTTTGAACCTGAAGAGGAATCACCAATCGTCTTCCTCCGTATTTATCGTCAGGTACGTAAGCGCGCCATGCCGGTTGTAAGTGATGCTCCGATCGCAAGTCGTGGCAGCCACAAACTCAATGCAAAACTCGTCGCTAGTGCTGCGCAGGCAACTGGTCTCACCGCACAGAGCGTGATCTTGGTCGGAGAGCGTGCCGCCGAAGTAGAAGGCGCACTATCCGCCGCGTTGGAACTTGCGAAGAGCAGCGGAGCAAAGTTGGCATGGATTCCACGCCGGGCCGGAGAGCGTGGTGCACTTGCTGCAGGTGCACTTGGGAATCTGCTTCCAGGAAATCGCCCGGTTGTAGATTCAGCAGCGCGCGTTGACCTCCAGAGTGCTTGGGGAGTTCCTTCGTTACCTACCACACCGGGCCGTTCTACTTCCGAGATCTTGACTGCTTTGAGTGATGGCTCACTTGATGCAGTACTAGTTGGCGGCGTTGATCCGATGGATATCTCGGCTCAAGCGTTAGAACAACTACTCAACACATTCGTGGTCTCACTCGAAATTTCGCATAGCTCGATTACCGCGATTGCAGATGTAGTACTTCCAGTCGCAGCGGTTGTCGAGAAGAGCGGTTCCTACCTTGATTGGCGCGGCACTGCACGCCGCTTCGATAAGGGCGTTGAAGACGCGGACCTCCGAAGCGATGTTCGCATCCTCTCTATATTGGCCGATGAACTAGGTGCACCTATTAATCTTCCAACGGTAAGCGCTACCGCTCGAGAGATTGAATCTCTCGGCGCATGGGATGGTGCTCGCGCCTCCTTTACGAAGCGAGAGGCAAAGGCCGCAAAATCTGACGAGTTCACTCTCGTCTCTTGGCGCTTCCTCCTCGATCTCGGCTCACTGCAACAAGGCGAGGCAAACCTTGCCGGAACTGCCAAGCAGGCCCGCGCGCACATTTCTGCCGCTGCAGCTGCAAAGCTTGGCGTGAGCGAAGAAGATCACCTGATAATTTCAAGTGAGCGTGGATCCATTGAACTTCCAGTATCTATCCGCGAGATCGCAGATGACCTGATCTGGGTGCCCCGCAACTCCCCAGGCTCTCAAGTAATTCCATCCCTTGGATTTACTAGCGGCGCAGTGAAGGTGGCGAAGCGATGACAACTACGGCGCTTATTGGTCAAGATCCAGGCTGGCTCATTCTCGTTAAAGGACTCTTTATTTTTGTCTTCTGCGTGGTCTGTACTCTCATGGCAGTTTGGGGAGAGCGCAGAATTGTTGCGCGCATGCAGATGCGCCTTGGACCCAACCGCGTTGGAAAGTTCGGTTTGTTACAGGCTCTCGCTGATGGTGTGAAGTTGGCTTTGAAAGAAGATCTCATTCCTGCCGCAGCAGATAAAGTCGTATTTATTATTGCTCCCATTATTTCGGCCACGACTTGCTTCATGGCATTCGCAGTTATTCCATTCACCGGAAAGGTCACCCTCTTCGGTCACAAGACAGCGATGCAACTCACTGACCTTCCTGTCAGCGTCTTGTATATCTTGGCAATTGCATCGATCGGTGTTTACGGAATTGTTCTGGCAGGTTGGTCATCTGGTTCTACTTATCCTCTTCTTGGCGGATTGCGCTCGAGCGCCCAGGTGATCTCGTATGAAGTTGCTATGGGTCTCTCGCTAGTCGCAGTCTTTATCTACTCGGGAAGTATGTCTACGTCTGAGATTGTTGCTGCGCAACATCAATGGTGGTTCTCAGTCATCTTGTTCCCATCCTTTGCTATCTACGTTATCTCTATGGTCGGCGAAACCAACCGCGCACCATTTGACCTAGCCGAAGCTGAAGGTGAACTTGTTGGTGGATTCCACACCGAGTACTCCTCACTTAAATTTGCACTCTTCTTCCTTGCCGAATACGTAAATATCGTCGCGGTATCTGCGCTCGCAACGACTCTCTTTATGGGTGGATACCATGCCCTCCCAGGGCTGACCTTTACCGAGAGTTGGCTAGGCGGCTGGTTCACCCTCTTCTGGTTTGTTGGCAAGGTCGTTGCATTCTTCTTCCTCTTCGTCTGGTTGCGCGGAACCCTGCCTCGCCTGCGCTACGACCAATTTATGAAGTTTGGTTGGAAGGTCTTGATTCCAACGAGTTTGATCTGGATCCTCGTGCTCGCCACACTGCGTGTGATGTCACAGCGCGCAGTTAGTCGGATGGTTGTTCTCGGGTTTAGCATCGGAGTCGTCCTCCTTGTTGTTCTGGTGACCACGCTCTACGACCGTTCGACCGCTAAGGCAAAGGCCGCAGCGGTTCTTCCAGAGTTGCCTCTTCCATCGTTCCCAGTACCCGCCCTTCCCGGTCAATCAATTCCCGGCGAATCAAGTGTGAGCCAGATCGAAATGGTTCCGGAGTTGGAGAGCCACAATGGCTGATGAAGCGAAGAGTTTCTCTCAACAATTGCAGGGATTCTGGGTCACCTTTGCGACCATGTTTAAGAAGGTCAATACGGTGCAGTACCCCGAGGTTAAGGAGCCAACCGCTGAGCGCTTCCATGGTCGCCATCAACTTAATCGTTACGAAGATGGACTAGAGAAGTGCATCGGGTGCGAACTCTGTGCCTGGGCCTGTCCCGCTGATGCGATTTATGTAGAAGGAGCTGATAACACCGAAGAGGAGCGCTTCTCCCCGGGCGAGCGTTTCGGTCAGGTCTACCAAATCAACTACCTGCGCTGCATCTTCTGTGGTCTGTGCATCGAGGCCTGTCCTACTCGCGCGCTGACTATGACCAATGAATATGAATTGGCCGACAACGATCGCGCTAAATTAATCTTTGAGAAGGAAGATCTCTTGGCTCCATTGCGTCAAGGAATGATCGCTCCGCCACATCCTATGTATCCAGATTCCAGCCACCTGAATTACTACAAGGGTGAGATCACCGGATCACATCCATCTCAGGCTCCTTCGCAAACGCAGGAGCAAAAATAAAATGCTACATACAGCTTTCCATCTCGGACTAACGGTCGGTCGCACAGCGACACCAGAGGCCGTGCAATTTTGGATCTTGGCACCATTAGCGGTGATTGCAGCTCTGGGAATCTTGGTCGTGAAGAAAGCGGTTCACTCAGCACTTCTGATGGCGTGGGTCATGGTCACGCTGGCAATCTTTTACATCGCCCAAGACGCACTTTTCTTGGGAATTGTGCAGATCGTGGTCTACACCGGCGCGGTCATGATGCTCTTCCTCTTTATTTTGATGCTCGTCGGTGTTGATAGCTCTGAATCTTTTGTCGAGAACCTTAAAGGTCAACGAATTCCTGCGATCATCGCAGCCCTAGGACTTGGTGGGTTGATCGCATCGCTCGTAGGACGTGCCACCGTGGCAGGCCCTGCAGTAGGTCTGACTGCGGCGAACGCAGATGGAAATGTCCAAGGCCTGGCAAAGTTGCTCTTCACGCAATATGTCTGGGCCTTTGAAGTTGTTTCAGCTCTTTTGATCACCGCTGCTCTAGGAGCGATGGTCCTTGCCCACTCTCAGAAGGTGCGCTCACCATTTGCGCAGCGCGATCTCTCCATTGCGCGCTTCCGTAAATCAAGCCTGGGAGATGCCGCTGGACTTCCAGCCTCTGGCGTTTATGCCCGCCATAACGCGGTAGATGTTCCCGCGCTTCTGCCAGACGGTTCACCTGCACCAACCTCGGTTTCGCAGACCTTGCGCGCCCGCGGCGACATCATTTCCAGTTCAAGTTTTGCGCTCGAATCCATCGAAGAGCAGGAGGACTAAGTGGATATTTCAAATTACCTCTACCTCTCGGTGATCTTATTTACGATCGGTGCGCTTGGCGTTCTGATCCGTCGCAACGCGATCGTCATCTTCATGTGCATCGAGTTGATGCTCAACGCCTCCAACTTGGCTCTCGTAACATTTTCGCGCATCAACGGGAATCTTGATGGCCAGGTTGCGTCATTCTTCACCATGGTGGTTGCTGCCTGTGAGGTCGTAGTAGGACTAGCAATTATCGTCACCATTTACCGCTCCCGCCGATCGGCATCAGTTGATGATGCCAGTTTGTTGAAGAACTAATGAGAACTAGCAGCCACTTGGTATACCTCATCGCTCTTCCGCTCTTTAGTGCCGCGCTCCTTCTCCTCTTGGGTCGCATCGCCGATAAGTGGGGTCACCTCCTCGCGACTTTGATCTCGGCGACCACCTTCGGTATTGGCGTCGCAGAGTTCTTCTCGATGCATAGCCAGAGTGGCGCGAATCGCGCAGTAACTCAGAAGATCTTCGAGTGGATTTCAGTCGGCAACCTGAAGGTTGACGCCTCCCTGCTGCTTGATCAGCTCTCGGTCTGCTTCGTCCTTCTTATTACCGGAGTCGGCACTTTGATTCATATCTACTCCATTGCTTACATGGATCACGACAAAGACCGTCGCCGCTTCTTCGCGTACCTCAATCTCTTTATCGCAGCAATGCTCCTTCTCGTCCTGGGAGATTCGTACCTGAATCTCTACGTCGGGTGGGAGGGCGTAGGCCTAGCTTCCTACCTGCTCATTGGGTTCTGGAATCAAAATCCTGCTTACGCCGTCGCAGCCAAGAAGGCCTTTATTGCTAACCGAGTTGGCGATGTCGGACTCTCACTTGCCATCATGATCTCCTTTGCGCAATTTGGCACGGTCTCTTTCGCCGGCGTGCAAGCTGGCGCTCCTCATGCCTCGCCCGTTGCACTTAGCGCAATCGGTGCCATGCTCTTGCTCGCCGCCGCAGGAAAATCGGCACAGTTCCCCTTGCAATCGTGGTTGGGCGATGCGATGGCTGGCCCTACTCCGGTCTCTGCGCTTATCCACGCCGCAACGATGGTCACCGCAGGTGTCTACTTAATTACCCGATCCAACTTCATCTTTGACGCCTCATCCACGGCACGGATACTCGTTGTAACTGTTGGCGTCATAACGCTTCTCTTCGGTGCCATCGTCGGTACCGCTAAAGACGATATTAAGAAGGCACTCGCAGCTTCGACTATGTCCCAGATCGGTTACATGATCTTGGCGACTGGATTAGGTCCAGTCGGTTATGCCTTCGCCATCATGCACCTCCTGACCCACGGCTTCTTCAAGGCGGGAATGTTCTTGGGTGCCGGTTCAGTCATGCATGGCATGGAAGATGAAGTAAATATGCGTAAATACGGTGGTTTGGCGAAGTTGATGCCTATCACTGCCGTGACATTCGGTTTGGGATACCTAGCGATTTTGGGCGTTCCACCATTCGCAGGCTTCTACTCCAAAGATAAGATCATCGAGACCGCTTTCAATCAAGGCGGCGGCAAGGGAATTCTCCTCGGCGGTGCCGCACTTATTGGCGCAGGTATCACCGCTTTCTATATGACCCGCGTCGTTGTACTCACCTTCTCCGGCGCACGGCGTTGGAAAGAGGGAGCGCACCCGCACGAGAGTTCAATTCTTATGTGGGCACCTATGGTGGTGCTCGCCATCGGTTCGGTCGCCTCTGGCTTCCTCTTAAGTTTTGGAAGTTCCCTAGTTAATTGGTTGCAACCCGTGGTTAACGCATCTAACTCTGTCGGTGGCAAGGAGTTGATGAACCCTTGGGTGGTTTCACTTCTTGCTCTCGCGGTAGTTGTTCTGGGCGCCGGATATGCAATTACTAAGTACCGCACGGTTGAAGCTGTTGCTCCCGAGAAAGTTTCTATCTTTACCAAGGCGGCACGCAAGGATCTCTTCCAAGATGACGTTAATGATGCGCTCTTAGTAAAGCCGGGCAAAGCCCTGACCTTGGGCTTGGTTGCCACCGATAACTATGTAATTGATGGTGCGGTGCGGTTAGTCGGATGGGTTCTCTCTGAAATTTCGGATGTGCTTCGGAAAATTCAGAACGGTTATGTGCGCACGTACGCGCTGATCATGTTGGCAGGCGTCTTCATCGGTGCCCTAATAATCTGGGTGGTCACTGTATGAACCTCTTAACGATCACAATTCTTCTTCCACTCGTCGGTACCGCTGCTCTGGCAGTGGCACCGCGTGGCAATACTCAGATAATAAAGATCATCGCACTTGTCTCCTCCCTCATAACTCTCGTCAGCTCACTCTTAATGTTGACGAAGTACAAGTTCGGTGTCACTGGATTCCAGTTGGTCTCTTCTCACACGTGGTTCAAGGTATTCAATATTAATTATGCGGTGGGAATCGATGGACTCGCGCTCGTATTGATCCTTCTCACCACTGTATTGGTTCCTATCGTTGTAGTCGGTGGATGGAACGAAGCTGAAGGCGGACGCTGGAGCGTAAAGACCTTCTACATGCTGATCCTCGTCCTTGAGATGTTTATGGTTGCCGTATTCGCTGCAACGGATGTCTTCCTCTTCTACGTGATCTTTGAAGTCATGCTTATTCCGGTCTACTTCCTCATCGGAGGTTATGGCCGTGGCGATCGTGCTGCTGCCGCCCTCAAGTTCCTGCTCTATAGCCTCTTCGGTGGCCTCTTGATGTTGGCCGCGGTGATCGGGATCTTTGTAATCTCGATCAAGCAAGGTCCAGGGTCATTTGACGTTACAACCCTCTCGCACCTCAAGATCAGTCATAACACCCAAGACTGGCTCTTCTTGGGCTTCTTCATCGCCTTCGCTATCAAGGCGCCGCTCTTTCCTTTTCACACGTGGCTCCCCGGAGCAGCGCGCTCGGCAACTCCCGGAACGTCGATTCTGGTCCTTGGAGTTCTCGACAAAGTTGGCACCTACGGAATGATCCGTTTCTGCTTAACCTTGTTCCCCGAGGCAACAAAGACTTTTGCTCCGTACATCATCGCGCTCTCGCTGGCATCGATCATTTATGGAGCCTTCCTCGCGATCGGTCAGAAAGACCTCAACTCGCTCATCGCATTTACTTCGATCTCGCACTTCGGGTTTATCGTCTTGGGAATTTTTGCTCTGACAAGTCAAGGAATTACAGGAGCGTCGCTCTACATGGTCAACCACGGATTCTCGACCGCTGCGCTCTTCTTAGTGGGTGGTTGGATGATCCAACGTCGTAAGTCCACTCAAGTCGAAGACTTTGGCGGACTACAAAGAATTACCCCCGTCATGGCTTGGTGCTTCTTTATTGCTGGCCTGTCGGCGCTTGCCCTTCCTGGACTTTCAAGCTTCGTCAGCGAATTCTTGGTATTGATTGGAACATTTACTCGCTACCCAGCGGCGGCAGTCATCGGCACACTTGGAATTGTGATGGCTGCGCTTTATGTTCTCATCTTGGTGCAACGTTCCCTCCACGGCTCCTTGCAAGCAGGTAATGAAGATACCCCTGATCTCAATTGGCGTGAGAAGGTTGCTATCGCTCCAGTGATTGTTGCCTTAGTTCTCCTAGGTTTCTACCCCAAGCCAGCAATTCATCTCATCAATCCAGCCACGAGCCAGGTAATGGTTGCGGCCCAATCAAGTGACCCAACTCCATTGGCAGGTCGATAATGTTGACTACACCGGCTCTTAATTACAACCTACTTGCTCCAATCCTGATCGTTTTAGGGGGAGCGCTCCTCGGGGTACTTGTTGAGGGATTTATCGGCAAGGCCTACCGCGCGCGAATCCAAATTGTTATCGCCTTGGCTTCGATTGCAGCGGCGCTGGGCTGGGTCATCTCTATTCACAATGTAACTTCACAATCTGCCGCGGTCGATTCTGTCTCGATCGATGGCGGTGGGCTATTTATGCAGGGCGCGATCTTGGCACTGGCCTTCGTTGCTCTCCTCTTCTTTACCCAGAACGATCACTTTGCTCCCCAAGCATCAGCTCTACCTGGATCAGTCGAAGAGGCCGAGGCAATTCGCGCCGGCGTACAGATGACCGAGATCTACCCACTCGTTCTCTTTGCAGTTTCGGGAATGTTGCTCTTCCCAGTCGCGCACGATCTGATCACTCTCTTCGTCGCACTCGAGGTTCTTTCAATCCCGCTCTACATCATTACTGGGTTAGCGCGTCGGCGTCGCTTACTCTCGCAGGAGGCGGCTCTTAAGTACTTTTTGCTGGGTGCCTACTCTTCTGCCTTCTTCTTATTCGGTGGCGCCTTCCTCTATGGATTTTCGGGAAGTCTCTCGCTGGGCGTAATTCGTACCGCCGCTGCTACCCCTGGCAGCAATCACATCTTCCTCTTCCTCGGTGTCCTCTTTATGTCGGTAGGCCTCCTCTTTAAAGTGGGAGCGGTTCCCTTCCATTCGTGGACTCCTGATGTCTACCAAGGAGCCCCAACCCCAGTAACAGGATTTATGGCCGCCTGTACCAAGGTGGCAGCGTTTGGCGCCATGTTCCGTATCTTTATTGTTGGCTTCGGCGCGATACAAACTGACTGGCGTCCACTCTTCGTTGGCGTAGCAATTGTCACTATGGCGGGTGGAGCCATTGCGGCGATCGTGCAACGCGATGTTAAGCGCACTCTTGCTTACTCATCAATCACTCATGCGGGCTTCTTGCTCGCTGGCGTGATCGCGCTCAGCAAGGCCGGTCTCACCTCGATGATGTTCTATTTAGTTGCTTATGGATTTGCAACCATCGGCGCTTTCGGAATTGTCACTTTGGTCCGCGACTCCACCGGTGAGGTCAATGACCTCAATCGTTGGGCTGGTCTTGGCAAGAAGTCTCCGGGGATCGCGACAGCTTTTGCTCTCTTCTTGATGAGCTTTGGTGGAATTCCACTCACGGCGGGCTTCATAGCGAAGTTCTCAATCTTCACCGCTGCTTACGCTTCGGGGAATATTGCGATAGTAGTTGTTGGTGTTCTCTCCAGTGCGATCGCGCTCTTCTTCTATCTGCGCGTAGTGCTCATCATGTTCTTCAAGGAACCTACAGATGAGACAGTGACGGTGGCAGTTCCATCATTCTTAGTAAGTACGGGAATCGTGATCTGCTTTGCAATAACCTTAGTCTTAGGTGTTTATCCAAACTTGCTCTTCAATCTTGCTAACACGATGACCACGCTGGTTCCGTAATTAATCCCCAGTTACTTCACTAAAGGGATTTGATTCACCGCGCGGTTCGGGGTGATCGTAGAAGTCTTGGATTATTGGAATAAGCAAGTGCGGCTTTACTTTGTGAGTGGCGTGCGGCGATCCAGGAATTATGGCAAGTCGAGCATTGGGTAGCGCTTCATAGAGATCGACGCCATGATGCGGACTAAATGGCTCGTCATCTCCATTTACTACGAGTACGGGACAGGTGATTGTCGCCAACTCCTCTGGAGTCATATTGGGTTCGCTACCCCAGACCTCGTGCGCCTTGTAAATAATGCGATCTAAGGTCTCGGGGGAATCAGGTGAGCGCTCGGCAAATTCAGCGCGATTCTCATCGCTGATGGCGATCTCTCCTCCAATAGTGAGGCCAGCATCCCAGGTGTAATTGGTGCCAGTAGCGATAATCGAGAGAACTAGATCAGGGCGCGCAATTGCGACCAAGAGAGCGATGATTCCTCCATCGCTATGTCCCAGTAGGTGCGTTGGTGCGCCGATAACATCTTCGATATAGGCAATTGCCTCATCGCGTTGGAAATCAAAGTGGTAAAAGCCATCGCGAATGCCGGTGCGGCCATGAGCGGTACGGTCATATCCATAAACTCGAAAGCGATCTTCGACCGCAGGAAGGATATGGGGTGCGAAATTCTCAGTCGCGCTTAGCCCTCCATGAAGGAGGAGTAAAGGTTCCCCGTTATGCGAGAACTCAACGCTCCATGTCTGATGACCACGAAGATTGATGTAGGACATCAGGATTAGATGGAATCCATGATGTGGCGATTGCCACGATCGAACGTGAAGTAGTTCCAACTCCAGTCAGCGATTGTGCCAATTCGGTTACGCCCACCCATGAGGTAGAAGAGGTGAAGGAAGAGCCAACCAAACCATGCGATTGGGCCGCTGATCTTGAGTTTTTTAACTTGAATGATTGCCTTGTGGCGACCGATTGTCGCCATCGCACCCTTATCTTTGTAAACAAAATTCTGTAACGCCTGTCCTTTAGAAAGACGCTTGATCTGAGCCGCAACGAAACGACCTTGTTGCATCGCAACCGGAGCTACCTGAGGAAGGAAGCGACCGTTAGCTCCGCGAGCGCCCGCGCAATCTCCGACCGCCCAGATATATGGGTAATTTGAAACTTGGAGAGTCTGATCAGTCTTCAGACGAAAGCCCTCAGTAGGCACGTTGAGATCATAAATGGCTGGTGAGCTAGTAACGCCCGCCGCCCAGACCATCACATGGGCGCGCATCGATGTGCCATCGACGAAGTTAATCTGGCCCGACTCCAGCGACTTCACAGCAGTTTTAAGCATCAAGTTGACGCCCAACTTCTGTAGTTCGTTCTGCGCCTTGTCTGTAAGAGATTGATCGAACATTGGTAGGACGCGAGGCCCGGCTTCGACGAGATAGACATCGATATTGGCTGCGGCTTCTGCTTGATCGTTGTGGAGTGGACCTCTGATGAGTTCACCAAGCGCTCCAGCCATCTCGACGCCGGTCGGTCCACCGCCTACGACAACGACCTTTAAACGAGTGTCATCTTGAAAGCGACAGAGATCTTCATAACGGCGCATAATTTCAGAACGGATCATCAGAGATTCGTGGATGGATTTCATACCCAGCCCGAACTCACTCACACCGGGAATTCCAAAGTCTGCGGTAACGGAACCGAGGGCGACTACTAGGTGGTCAAAGGGGATGACTTCGCTGCTATCGAGTTTTACAGTCTTGTTCTTGTGATCAACTGAAATCGGGGATCCCATGTGGAAGCGACCGCCCGTTTTACGCAGCGCGCCACGGATGGGGTAGGCGATGTGGTCCGCCGCGATTCCGGCGGTTGAAACCTGGTACAAAAGGGGCAAGAAGGTCTGATAGTTATTGCGGTCAACGACTGTGACATCAGCATCGTGGCCGAGGGCCTCCGCCGCAGCGAGGCCGCCAAAGCCTCCACCCAAAATTACAACGCGCGGTTTCGCCATCAACCTACCCTTTTCATCTCACCGAACTAATGTGCACAGTCTACTGTTTATGACATGAGTGCAACTCCAGAGCTACGCAAGGTCCTCGTCACGGGCGCCTCTGGGTATGTGGGAAGTCGATTAGTTACCGCGCTTTTGAGCCACGGCATCGATGTTCGCGTTCTTGTTCGAGATCCGGCAAAGATCGTGGGGCAACCTTGGTATGAGAAGGTAGAAGTCGCAGTCGGAAGTGCTACCGATCACGCCCAAATATTGCACGCTCTTACGGGGGTGCACACTGCTTTCTACTTACTTCACTCAATCGGAGCCGGTCCGCGCTTTGATGAGGTCGAGAGAAAGATGGCTCTCACTTTTGGAGAAGCCGCTGAGGAAGCTGGTGTGTCGCAGATCGTATATCTTGGAGGAATCGTCAGCAGTGGCGGAAATAAGGCCAGTCAGCACTTAGCATCACGAGCGCACACAGGAACCGCGCTAGCAGAGTTTAAAGTGCCGGTGCTGCAGATGCGAGCAGGCATCATCATCGGATCTGGATCTGCATCATTCGAAATGATTCGACACATGACGCACCGCCTGCCCGTGATGATCACACCGAAATGGGTGAGCAATCGCACCCAACCGATAGCAATTCGTGATGTTCTGTATTACTTAGGTCAAGCGGCGGAGTTGCCGCAACCAGTGTCCGGAACCTTCGATATCGGTGGGCCAAACATATTTACCTATGGAAACCTGATTAAAGAATTTGCGAAGGTTGCTAAGTTGCGACGTCGGGTGATCATTAAAGTTCCCTTCCTCTCGGTCTGGCTTTCGAGTTTATGGATTGGGCTGGTGACTCCAGTTCCGGTTGCACTCGCTAGGCCGTTGGTTGGTTCACTTGTCAATGAATCAGTGGTGGATCAACGACAGTCGATTTCTCAGATCATTCCGCCACCATCATCTGGATTACTTACGGTGGATCGCGCATTTGAATTGGCGCTCTCTAAGGTTGAGCATCACGAGGTCGAATCACGCTGGTCCGACGCTAACGCCTTTATGCCGCCATGGCAGAAGACTCAATCCGACCCCGCTTGGGCAGGTGAGGCTGAGTATCACGACGAGCAAGTGGTCTACACCAAGGCTTCACTCACATCCCTCTGGCAGAGCATTGAAGAGATTGGTGGAGATCGCGGTTGGTACGGGGCCGATGCTCTTTGGTGGTTGCGCGGTTTGTTGGATCGACTTATAGGCGGTGTCGGCTTACGCCGCGGCCGGCGCGACCCAAGGTATCTGCGCCAGGGTGAGAGCTTGGATTTCTGGCGGGTCGAGAGTCTGCGGGCCAATCATCAGCTGACTTTGTATGCCGAGATGATCTTGCCCGGCAAAGCATGGTTGCAATTTACGGTAGATGAGGTCGAGCACGAGGGGCAGACCCTTCGCCGTCTCAATCAACGCGCCAGTTTTCAGCCAAAGGGGGTTGGCGGGCACCTCTATTGGGGGCTCGTCCTACCCTTCCATCGACTCATCTTTCCGAAGATGGCGAAGAACATTTTGAAAGAGGCGGTTCACAAGGATCGAAAGGCCAGTGGCGAGAGCGGCAACACGAAGGGCGCCGCCGGCTGATTACCGAGAAATGTCGTATCTGAGACTTATTATCAGAGCATGGAATCGCAGAGGGCTACGAGTGCAGACCGGGTTGTTAGCGCCGGACTTACCGAGCTTGAGGTAAAGATTCTGGATTTCGAAAAGCAGTGGTGGCGCTACGCCGGGGCAAAGGAGTCCTCCATCAAGGAGCTCTTCAATCTCACCCCTCCTGCCTATTACCAACTCCTCAATAACCTCATCGACCGGGAGGCTGCCCTGCTGGCCCAACCCATGCTGGTTAAGCGGCTACGCCGCCTGCGCGAGAGCCGTACAGAGGCTCGCGCCGCTGGTTTTCGCCTCTAATAACCCCATTTAACGCTCCCTCTACCCCCATTTCGCCTGCCCTCGTTTGGCAGTGCTCCGCCCCTTTAGGTACAGTTTGGTTAGCACTCTCGCCCCTACTCTGCTAATTGCCACAGGCTAATTGCCACAGGCTGATTGGTGGGGCCAGGCGAGGTGGAAATCCAAGGTTGCCGAGATAAAAGATAAAGGGAGCACATCATGGCAGTTGCCATTAAGCCACTTGAAGATCGCATCGTCGTCAAGGCCAATGCGGCCGAGCAGACCACAGCGTCAGGTCTGGTCATTCCAGATACCGCTAAAGAGAAGCCACAAGAGGGCACAGTTGTTGCCGTGGGCCCAGGTCGCTTCGACAACGGCGTACGTATTCCGATCGATGTAAAAATTGGAGACGTTGTTCTTTACAGCAAGTACGGCGGAACAGAAGTGAAGTACAGCAACGAGGAGTATCTCGTTCTCTCTGCCCGCGATGTTCTAGCAATCATTGAGAAGTAAGCGACATGGGTAAAACACTTTCATTTGACGAGAAGGCTCGTCGCTCGATGGAACGCGGCGTAAATATTCTCGCCGATACCGTCAAAGTTACCCTCGGGCCTCGTGGTCGCAACGTTGTCCTTGCTAAGGGTTACGGCGCGCCGCTTATCACCAACGATGGTGTCACCATCGCGAAAGAGATTGAACTAGAAGATCCAGCAGAAAATATGGGCGCTCAACTTGTTAAGCAAGTTGCTGAGAAGACCAACGATGTTGCTGGTGATGGAACCACAACCGCGACCGTTCTTGCTCAAGCCATGGTCCGCGAAGGTCTACGTAACCTCGCTGCCGGCGCTCAGCCAATGGATATCAAGTTCGGTATTGAAGCCGCTGTCAAGGCGATCTCCGAAGAGTTAAAGAAGAATTCGACTCCGGTATCTGGCAAAGAGCAGATCGCGGATGTTGCGACGATCTCGGCGCAAGATAAGGCGATCGGCGATCTCATTGCTGAAGCGATGGATAAGGTCGGCAAGGATGGCGTCATCACAGTTGAAGAGTCATCCACCACCGGTCTTGAACTCGACTTCACTGAGGGAATGCAATTCGACAAGGGTTACATCAGCCCATACTTCGTAACGGATTCAGATCGCATGGAGACTGTTCTCGAGGATGCTTTCATCTTGATCTCAGGACAGAAGATCTCTTCGCTTTCTGACATCCTTCCTGTTCTCGAGAAGGTGGCTCAAGCTAATAAGCCGCTTCTAATCATTGCTGAAGATGTCGAAGGCGAAGCGCTTTCAACTCTTGTGGTCAATCGCATGCGCGGAACATTCACTTCGGCCGCTGTTAAAGCCCCTGGTTTTGGCGATCGCCGCAAGGCAATGTTGCAAGATATTGCGATCTTGACCGGTGGTCAGGTCATCACTCCTGAGGTCGGCCTCAAGCTTGATCAGGTAACGCTTGATCTTCTTGGTAAGGCGCGTCGCGTTGTTATCACCAAAGATGCAACCACGATCGTCGATGGCGCAGGAGATAAGGCTGAAGTTGCAAATCGCGTTAACGAGATTCGCAATGAACTCGCTGCCACCGACTCTGAGTGGGATCGCGAGAAGTTGCAGGAGCGCGTAGCAAAGCTTGCTGGTGGAGTTTGTGTCATCAAGGTTGGCGCACACACCGAAGTTGAACTCAAAGAGAAGAAGCATCGCCTCGAAGATGCAATCTCAGCTACTCGCGCGGCGGTAGAAGAGGGAATCGTGGTTGGTGGAGGTGCAGCGCTGGTTCATGCTGCTGCGGCCATCGAGAATGATCTCGGCTTCGAGGGCGATCGTGCAGTTGGAGTTCGTCTCGTCCGTAAGGCATGTGATGAGCCACTACGTTGGATCGCAGAGAACGCGGGACATGAAGGTTATGTGGTTGTAGCAAAGGTTCGCACCCTGGGTGCTAACGAGGGCTTTAACGCTGCAACAGATGTCTATGAAGATCTCGTCAAGGTGGGCGTCATCGATCCAGTAAAGGTAACGCGCTCGGCGCTCGCCAATGCTGCTTCGATCGCCGCTATGTTCATCACCACTGAAGTTCTCGTTTTCGAGACTCCAGAAGATGAGCAGCGCGAGCAGGCGGCTGCTGCCGGCCACTCACACGGTCCTGGTGGACACAGCCACTAAAGGAAGTAGAAATTAAAAAGCCCCAGTCATCTCGACTGGGGCTTCTTTGTTGCGGTTTTTTAAGAGGCTGGAGTTAGGACAATCTTTGGACGAGAGGAGATCTCACTCTGTTCAATGATTGCTTGGCGATCATCTTCAGATAAGCCACCCCATATGCCATAAGGCTCTTGAACCGCGAGCGCATGGCGCCGGCAGGCTTCGATAACGGGGCATGTGGCGCAGACCGCCTTGGCAGCTGCTTCGCGATTGGCGCGGCGAGGGCCGCGTTCGCCATCTGGATGAAAGAACATATCTGTAGGTAGTTCTTGGCAGGCACCCTGGTACTGCCATTCCCACTCCGATGCGACCGGACGGGGAAGTCTTGAAATCTCGGCCATCTTGCCCTCCTTCGTGCTTAGAAAGCGACTCTACAATCGTTTCATAAGTTGTTCAACCAAATCGACTGTGATTTGAGTGATAACCCTTCGATTCATAAACGCTCCAACTGGCGTAAATAGTCCCGTTCTAGGACGATTGCCTCATGTCGCCTGACTCACATCTTCTTGAGCCCACCGTAAGGGAGCCGGATCTAGCCCGTCTTTCAGTCGCAGCGGTCGCTCGGCGCTTGGGAGTAGCTCCAGGGACGCTACGGACCTGGGATCGTCGTTATGGGCTGGGACCAACCGAGCGCACCGCTGGCGAGCATCGTAAATATTCGAAGGCCGATTTAGCGCGCCTTCTCTATATGCATAAATTGGTCATTTCGGGCGTCTCTCCTGCCGAGGCGGCACAACTTGCCGTCAGCCATGTTGATGACACTCCAGATCTA
This sequence comes from uncultured Actinomycetes bacterium, assembly GCA_903916385.1. Taxonomy (GTDB): domain Bacteria; phylum Actinomycetota; class Actinomycetes; order Nanopelagicales; family Nanopelagicaceae; genus PALSA-747. Next base: position 141 of record CAIWWH010000059.1, on the reverse strand, counting down.
GAGTTGCGCGCGCTGCCACTGGTCAACACAGAGTTGGTAAACGCCCTCTTGCGCGCAGCGCGATCTCTCGACCGAATCTCCGTGGAGCAAATTATTCGCACTCGGATCAACGAAGATGGAACGGCCTTGACCTGGACCAAT
>CAIWWH010000058.1 GCA_903916385.1 uncultured Actinomycetes bacterium | reverse complement strand
CTAGGTGCACGCCCATGACTTCGTGGCCGGCATCAACTGCGCGGGCAGCAGCAACCGCGGAGTCGACTCCACCGCTCATCGCTGCGATTACCTTCACTATTTTGCTCCCTTGTGAGCGGCGCGCACTTGTGCGACAACGCCTGCTATCACTTCACCGACGAGATTGATTTCGGCCTCGGTCGTAGAAGTTCCCAGCGAGAAGCGTAACGAAGCGCGGACTTCGTGCTCTTCCAAACCCATAGCGAGCAGGACGTGACTTGGGCGTTGAACACCCGCGCTGCATGCTGAACCAGTTGAAGAGGCGATACCTGCGTTATCGAGTACTAATAATAAGGAATCACTTTCGGTACCTGGGAAGGTGATGTTAAGTATGCCGGGCAACATCTGTAATGAACTGCCGTTGACCCGAGCATCTGGGACTGCATCGGTTACTCGGTTGGCTAGAAGCGAGCGCAATCCTGAAACGCGCGCGTAATTCTCTTCGCGATGCTCTGCGGCCCACTTTGCCGCCACAGCGAATGCGACGATTGATGGAGCATTCAGGGTGCCACTACGAATATCGCGCTCTTGTCCGCCGCCGTGTAAGACAGGCGTGATGTCGATTCCGCGCTTAAGTATCAGAGCCGCGACACCGAGTGGGCCGCCGATTTTGTGTGCGCTAATCGTTGCTGAAGTTGGGCCCAACTCCGCGAAATCAAAGGGCACTTTGCCAAAACTCTGCACGGCGTCGGTATGCACTGGAATCGCACTGGCGAGCGCGACGACTTCGGCGATCGGTTGGATCGTCCCGATCTCGTTATTGGAGTGCATGACGCAGATCAGGGCGATGTGCTCGCGTTCGGCCTTGATGATTTCAGCGAGCGCATCGAGGTCTATCAAGCCATGAGCGAGGATCGGAACATGGATCACAATCGCGCCCTCGTGCTCTTCGAGCCATTCGACCGGTTCTAGGGTGGCGTGGTGTTCAAAGGCGGCTACGACGATCACATTGCGGAGCAGGTCCTCCTCTACGGCCTTCCAATAAAAGCCCTTGATAGCCAGATTGTTGGCCTCGGTCCCGCTGCCGGTGAAGATGACCTCGCTGGGGGCACATCCCACGAGGTTGGCGATCGTCTCGCGCGCCTCTTCGACCTTCTTGCGGACCGCCCGGCCCGCGGTATGCAGGCTAGAGGCGTTGCCGAACTCCTTGATCTGGGTGGTCAGAGCCTCTAGGGCCTCTGGAATCATGGGCGTAGTAGCCGCGTGATCCAGATAGATATCCATGCCCTAAGTCTACGAACTTAAGCGCTTTATGAGTTCACCTGACCTTCAGCAACGCGTTACCTCAAGGGCGGATTTAGGCTTGGTTGAAGGCAGACCATAGGGGTCATGAGAGTAGCGATAGTCACAGAGAGCTTCTTGCCTCAGGTCAACGGCGTAACCAATTCTGTCCTTCGCGTCCTCGAATTCCTAGAGTCGCAAGGCCACCAAGCGATGGTAATCGCTCCCGAGTCAGATGGCGGGCCCCGCGAATACCACGGTGCACGCATCAAGCGCGTCCCAGCTCTGCCACTTCACAGCATCCTCCCAATCGGACTTCCTGTCGCAGTTCCTTCCCGCAAGCTCGAATATTTGATTGATGGCTTCGCGCCAGATGTTCTGCACTTGGCTTCACCCTTTGCTCTCGGCGGTTACTCAGCCCGTATTGCGCGGCGCTTGGGTCTGCCTTCACTTTCGATTTACCAGACCGATCTCGCCGGCTTTGCGCGCCATTATGGATTGAATATCGCGCATAGCTCGCTACGCAAGATCGTTGGAAAGATTCATACCGCAACAGATCGCACTCTTGCTCCATCGAGTGCGGCTTGTGGCGATTTGCGCGAACAGGGAGTACCCAACGTCCACTTGTGGCGCCGCGGAGTTAACACGACGCTCTTTCATCCGTCGAAGCGCGACGATCTGCTTCGCCACTCGTGGGGCGCATCCAATAAGTTGATCGTGGGTTATGTCGGTCGACTTGCAAATGAGAAGCGCATTTCGGATCTCGCAATCTTGGATCGCGATCCTCGCGTACAACTTGTCATTGTCGGTGAAGGTCCAGGAAGCGAAAAGCTGCAACGCGATCTTCCCAATGCGATCTTCACTGGATTTAAATCTGGCGAAGACTTAGGAACCGCGTATGCCAGCTTTGATCTCTTTATCCACCCTGGTCCAAACGAGACCTTCTGCCAGGCAGTGCAAGAAGCGCTCTCTGCCGGAACTCCTTGCATCGTTCCACTGACTGGTGGACCTGCAGACTT
>CAIWWH010000057.1 GCA_903916385.1 uncultured Actinomycetes bacterium | reverse complement strand
GGAAAGATCCGCTCGTACGATCTGCAGGGTCCCAAAGGAACCATTCGAGCTCTGGTCTTCCTCGGAAGGACCCACCTATACGAAGGCAAGGGTGTTGAACCTGTTGTCCACGGAGTCCGTACCGCGGTCAAAGCGGGCTGCAAGGTTATCGTCCTCACCAATGCCTGTGGTGGAATCAACCGTGAGTACACGGTCGGCCAACCAGTTCTCATCAAAGACCATATCTCGCTCACAGCGGTAAGTCCGCTCATTGGAGCAGATTTTGTTGATCTGACCGATCTTTATAGCAAGCGAATTCGCGGCATCTTGCGCGTAGAAGATCCCTCGCTTGCCGAGGGCGTGTATGCGCATTGGCGAGGTCCTTCCTATGAAACTCCAGCAGAGATCAACATGATTCGGGTAATCGGGGGCGACTTAGTCGGCATGTCAACCGTGCCAGAAGCGATTGCAGCGCACGCACTCGGCGCGGAAGTTGTCGCGATCTCGCTAGTCTCTAACGCGGCCGCCGGTATCACCGGAGAGAAGTTGAGTCACGAAGAGGTTATGGCGGCGGGTAAGGCAGCTGCCGGAAAGATGGGAGAACTTTTGAGCAAGGTACTCCACAAAATATGATTACCGCAGAATTGCGCGCCGAGGTTGAAGAGTGGATTGCTCTCGACCCAGATCCCAAGACTGCAGCACTATTGCAGGAGTGGCTAGATACTGAGAACGAGGCAGAGTTGCGTCCGGCCTTTGCTGGCTTCCTTCAATTTGGAACTGCGGGTTTGCGCGGGCCAATCGGCCCCGGTCCTTCCAGAATGAACCGCGCAGTTGTCGCGCGCGCCGCAGCCGGTATCGCTGCCTACATGAATGAGCGCGGATTAAAGTCGGTAGTCATCGGTCGCGATGCGCGACATGGCTCCGAAGATTTCACCTTCGAAAGTGCCGCCATCTTTAGCGGGGCAGGGATGGAGGTCTTTGTACTTCCAAGGCCGCTGCCAACTCCTGTCCTGGCATATGCCGTTCGGGACCTCCAAGTCGATTGCGGAATTATGGTCACCGCAAGCCACAATCCTCCACAAGATAATGGCTACAAGGTTTATCTTGGGGGAGTTGTCGATGGAATTAATTACAATGCATCTCAAATTGTTTCGCCAGCAGATGAAGCAATTTCCGCGCATATCGCGCAGCAGAATCACGAGCTCGTTCGAGGCGCTGAGTGGACCATTCTTAATGACGATGTTCTTAATCGCTATGTGGCACGTACTGCGCTCATTGCTCCGACTCGCTATGAAGTGAAAGCTGTTTACACCGCGATGCATGGAGTTGGAACAGAGACCGTTGAAAAGGTATTTGCTGAGGCTGGTTTTGCCGCCCCAATATTGGTCAGCGCTCAGACTGCTCCGGATCCTGACTTTCCAACGGTGGCATTCCCTAACCCAGAAGAGCCCGGCGCTATTGATTTATCCCTTGAGGTTGGGCGGGCGAGCGATGGAGATGTCGTCATCGCTAACGATCCCGACGCTGACCGCTGCGCAGCGGCCATCAACGATGGTGGTAGCTGGCGGATGCTCACGGGTGATGAACTCGGCTCCCTCTTTGGCGAGTACCTGGCCACCACATCCCCAGAGCGTTATCGCGAGCGTTGCTTCGCCAACTCCATTGTCTCCTCTTCCATTTTAAGCAAGATCGCAAAGCGCCATGGGATTGAATTTCACGAGACCCTCACCGGTTTTAAGTGGTTAGCAAAACTAGAGAACCTCGGCTTTGGATATGAAGAGGCGATTGGTTACTCGGTCGATCCACAGACCGTGAACGACAAAGATGGAGTCTCGGCTGCGATCATGTTGGCTCGTATCGCCGGCGAATTGAAATCGCAGGGCTCGAGTATTTCGCAGTACCTTAAGAAGATTAACGCGACCTACGGTTTTCATAAGACGGTGCAGATCTCGATTCGAGTGCAGGATCTTTCGAATATCGGACGCGTTCTCAACTCGATCCGGGCCTCGCAACCCGATGAGATCGCCGGACTTCGGGTACTTCGTTTTGATGATCTGATGCGTCCCGCTGGCGCACTTCCTCCCACCGATGGGCTCCGCTTCTACCTAGAGAGCGATGTCCGAGTGATTATTCGCCCAAGTGGTACCGAGCCCAAGGTCAAGTGCTATATCGAAGTAGTCTGCCCTTCTGATTCAGTTGAGGATCGATCCAGCGCAGATGCGATAGCCGCCCAATTGTCACCGGTGCTCCGCGGACTTTTTGTATGATTACTGATACCTCTGAAGGCTCACTCAAGGCCTTCCTCAAAACGCTGCCTCAGGTGGATGAGGTTGGGGCGAGCGCTCGTGCGGCGATGTTAGCAACGCGGAGTATTAAGACAAGTAGCAAAGCGTGGGCTATCGATATGGCAATCTCGATGGTAGATCTCACCACCCTCGAAGGTGCCGATACGCCTGGAAAAGTTCGAGCCATTTGTGCAAAAGCTGTCAGACCTGATGCGACAGACCTTTCGGTTCCATCTGTCGGGGCAGTCTGTGTCTACAACGATATGGTGCACATCGCTCGCACCAGCCTCGATTTGATCGGGGGCAGAGCGATTCCGGTCGCAGCTGTTGCCACCGCATTTCCGTCGGGTCGCGCCTCTTACGCGGTCAAAGCACAAGACACCATTGATGCGATAAACGCTGGAGCGGCCGAGATCGATATGGTGATCGATCGCGGGGCATTCTTGTCAGGGCGCTACGGTGAGGTCTTTGATGAGATTGTTAAGATTAAAGAGTTGTGTGGCGATAAGGCTCACCTCAAAGTGATTCTTGAAACTGGTGAACTCGTCACCCTGGATAACGTTCGCAAGGCCTCTTATTTAGCGATGCTGGCTGGAGCAGATTTTATTAAAACGAGTACTGGCAAGGTGACTCCAGCGGCAACGGCTCCCGTCGTGTTTGTGATGCTCGAAGCGGTCCGAGATTACTATTCCATGACGCAGACTCGAATCGGTGTGAAGCCAGCTGGTGGGATTCGAAATACTAAGGATGCGATCAAGCAGCTCGTTCTTGTTAACGAGGTCGCCGGCCCCGAATGGCTTAATCCGCAACTCTTTCGGATCGGCGCAAGCGCCTTGCTCAATGATCTACTGCTACAAAGAATGAAGTTAAGGGATGGCTACTACGCCAGCCCTTCGTATGTGACACTGGACTGAGAGCGAAACTATGAGCCAATTTGAGTATGCACCAGCGCTAGAGTCGACCGCGATTGTAAATATCGCAGAGCGTTACAACCTCTTTATCGACGGAAAGTTTGTGACCCCAAAGTCTGGGAAGTACTTTCCAACTATCAATCCTGCCAATGAGAAAGTACTTGCGAAGGTAGCGGAGGCCAACTCCACAGATGTAGATACCGCGGTGCAGGCGGCGCGTGGCGCGTATTCAAAGGTGTGGAGCAAGATGCCAGCTGCTGAACGCGGAAAGTATCTCTTTCGAATAGCTCGCATCTTGCAAGAGCGAGCACGCGAATTTGCAGTTCTAGAAACTCTGGACAACGGCAAGCCAATTCGCGAATCACGAGATACCGATATCCCATTGGCGGCAGCTCACTTCTTTTATCACGCCGGTTGGGCCGACAAGTTGCAGTACGCGGGCGTCGGCGATCAACCAAAACCTTACGGTGTTGTAGGCCAGATTATTCCCTGGAACTTTCCGATGTTGATGTTAGCGTGGAAAGTTGCCCCTGCCCTTGCCACTGGAAACACAGTTGTATTGAAACCCGCAGAGACAACCTCCCTCACTGCACTTCTCTTCGCTGAGGTCTGTCAGCAGGCGGAGTTACCTGCTGGCGTGGTCAATATCGTGACAGGCGCGGGCGCAACGGGCGCTGATATCGTCAATCACCCCGGTATCGACAAGATCGCATTTACTGGCTCGACTGAAGTGGGCAAGTTGATTGCTTCTTCTATAGCCGGAACTAAGAAAGGTGCCACGCTAGAACTGGGTGGAAAGGCCGCAAATATTATCTTCGACGATGCTGCGATCGATGAAGCCGTCGAAGGTATTGTGAATGGAATCTTCTTTAACCAGGGCCACGTCTGTTGTGCAGGTTCTCGCCTACTGGTGCAAGAGAATATTCACGACGAAGTTCTCGAAAAGTTAAAGGTTCGGATGGCACATATTCGCCTCGGCAACCCGCTTGATAAAAATACCGATATTGGAGCTATCAATAGCGCAGCCCAACTGGCAAAGATCAAAGAATTGGTTACCGCTGGGGGAGCTGAAGGTGCAGAGCAGTGGAGCGCTCCCTGTGATCTACCGGGAGAGGGTTTCTGGTTTGCGCCAACAATCTTCACGGGCGTCTCACAAACTCACCGAATTGCACGGGAAGAGATATTTGGTCCTGTCCTCTCAGTTTTGACCTTTAGGACCCCACAAGAGGCTATCGAGAAGGCTAACAACACCCCATATGGGCTGTCTGCAGGCGTTTGGAGTGAGAAGGGCTCGAAAGTACTTTGGAGCGCCTCGCGCCTGCGAGCTGGAGTTATCTGGGCCAATACCTTCAATAAATTCGATCCAGCCAGCCCTTTCGGGGGCTACAAGGAGTCAGGCTGGGGCCGCGAAGGCGGACGACACGGCTTGGCTGCATATCTGAAAGCGAGTAACTAGAAATGGCTGTAACCCCATCGCAACGAATTGATGTTCTTAAGACTTACAAGTTATTTATCGGGGGAGCCTTTCCGCGCAGCGAGTCTGGCCGTGTTTACTCGGTGAAGGATTCTAAAGGGAACCATCTTGCTAACCCATCCTTAGCCTCCAGAAAAGATCTCCGCGACGCTGTGGTTGCAGCTCGCAGCGCATTTCCTGCTTGGTCGGCTGCTACTGCTTACAATCGCGGGCAGATTCTCTATCGCATGGCCGAGATGCTAGAAGGTCGCAGCGAACAATTAGTTACTGAGATCATCGCGCTAGAAGGTGTCACCGTAAAGTCAGCGACAGAGCAGGTACAAGAGAGTGTCGATCTTTTAGTCTGGTACGCGGGTTGGAGTGACAAGATCGCGACGATCGCCGGTTCAACGAATCCGGTGTCCGGTCCGTACTACAACTTCTCTACTCCTGAGCCCATTGGAGTTGTTGCGATCTTTGCCGCTGCTAAACCTTCGCTCCTTAACTTCGTTGGAGCGCTGGCCGGAGTAATTACCTCGGGAAATACCGCAATTATCGTTGCCTCGGAAAAATACCCTTTGCCGGCAATTACATTCTCCGAGATCATGGCAACTAGTGATCTGCCAGCCGGTGTGGTCAACGTTCTTACGGGGAGTGCTACAGAGTTAGTTCCCTGGGCCGCTTCGCATATGGATATCGATGCGATAGATGCCAGCGGACTAACTTCTAAGCAGCTCAAGGAGGCACAACTCGCTGGAGTCGCTAATTTAAAGCGTATTCGCGTGCACACGCAATCCAAGGCGCCAGAGCGGATTCTCAATTACATGGAGACCAAGACTGTCTGGCATCCGATCGGAATTTAAAACTACTCTTCGCTGATCTTTTGGTAGGCGGGTTTTACAATCTCTTCGATAATGGCAAGGCGCTCATCGAAGGGGATAAATGCGCTCTTCAGAGCGTTTACCGTCACACGTTGCAAGTCGAGGAAGCTCCAATCGAAGGCATCAACGACATGCTCCATCTCTTGTGACATCGAGGTACCGCTCATAAGACGGTTATCGGTATTGATCGTGATGCGAAAGCGCAATTTTTCAAGAACTCCGATGGGGTGCGAGGCGTAATCCTTTGCGGCACCTGTCTGTAGGTTTGAAGTAGGACAGAGCTCAAGAGGGATGCGACGATCGCGCACGTAAGCTGCAAGTAAACCTAGCTTTGGCTCGGCACCGCTGAAGTCGATATCCTCAACGATGCGCACTCCGTGCCCCAGGCGCTCTGCGCCACAGATCTGGATGGCCTGCCAGATAGATGCAGGTCCGTAGGCTTCACCGGCGTGAATCGTGAAGTGTGCATTCTCGGCGCGGAGG
>CAIWWH010000056.1 GCA_903916385.1 uncultured Actinomycetes bacterium | reverse complement strand
CTGGCACGGTTCAAGGGTAACATTGCGCCCATAACGTGGCCCGTCGATGTGCCTCGCCCCCCTTTAACTATCTGGCCGGATCTGGCCAATTGGGAGACCTATGTTTAAAGATTCTGCTGAGATTTTTGCATATATAAAGAAAGAAGATGTAAAGCTCATCGACATCCGCTTTACCGACCTTCCTGGAATCCAACAGCACTTCAACGTTCCAATCGAGTCCTTCGATGAGGCAGTCTTCACCGACGGCCTAATGTTCGACGGCTCTTCGGTCCGCGGATTCCAAGCAATTCACGAGTCAGATATGAAGTTGCTGCCAATTCCTAGCAGCGCATTCATCGATCCTTTCCGCAAGGAGAAGACACTCGTCATCCTGTTCTCAGTACATAACCCAATTGATGACACGCCCTATAGCCGCGACCCACGTGGCGTCGTCGCTAAGGCTGTCGCCTACCTCCAGTCAACCGGTATTGCCGATACTGCATTCTTCGCTCCAGAGGCTGAGTTCTACGTCTTTGATGAAGTTAACTTTGGAACTTCACAAAACTCTTCGCACCACTTCATCGATTCGATCGAAGGCGCCTGGAACACCGGAAACGACATGGAAGCCGATGGCTCTCCAAACCGTGGTTACAAGACCCGCTACAAGGGCGGATACTTCCCAGTATCACCAACTGATCAACTCGCAGATATCCGCGATGAGATGGTTATGGAACTCGGCCGCGCTGGCCTTTTGGTTGAGCGTTCACACCACGAAGTTGGCACAGCTGGTCAGATGGAGATCAACTACCGCTTCTCGGACATCTTGCAGGCTGGCGATGACGTCCTGAAGTTCAAGTACATCATCAAGAACGTCGCTTGGAAGAATGGCAAGACCGCAACATTCATGCCAAAGCCACTCTTCGGAGATAACGGTTCCGGTATGCACGTGCACCAATCACTTTGGAAAGATGGAAAGCCACTCTTCTTCGGTGAGGGCTACGGCGATCTTTCAGATATGGCCCGTTGGTACATCGGCGGCCTCTTGAAGCATGCACCTGCACTGCTTGCCTTCACCAACCCCACTGTTAACTCATACCACCGCTTGGTCCCTGGCTATGAAGCACCGGTAAACCTCGTTTACTCAGCTCGTAACCGTTCAGCCTGTATCCGTATCCCAATCACAGGTAAGAATCCAAAGGCAAAGCGCATTGAGTTCCGTTGCCCAGATCCATCATCAAACCCATACCTAGCCTTTGCAGCAATGTTGATGGCTGGTATCGATGGAATCCAGAACAAGATCGAGCCTCTAGCACCAGTCGATAAGGATCTCTACGAGTTGGAAGGCGCAGATCTGGCTGCCATCCCACAGGTTCCAGGTTCTCTTCCAGAGGTACTTGATGCACTCGAGGCGAACAGCGACTTCCTGACAAAGGGTGGTGTATTCACACCAGATCTAATCGAAACTTGGATCGCGTACAAGCGCACCGCTGAAATCGATTATGTCCGCTTGCGTCCACATCCAGCTGAGTTTGAGCTCTATTACGACATCTAAGCCGTAACTGAACAATCCGTCTGATTCAGCCCTCGCACATAGCAATATTGCGGGGGCTGTTTCAATTCCGCTTGAAAAAGCGCCAATAGAAAGCGAGAAAGACTAAGACGATTCCAACATTCACGATGAAGCGCTGAGAGGTGTGATGCCTAAAGAAAAGAATATCGGTCAAGACGATCGTGAGAATCATTGCAGCGATGAAAACGATGCTCTGGGAAGTTTTGTGCATGGGTTAGGTCTATCAGGTTAGCGATTGCCGGGCAATGACTCATCCCCCTTCTTCGGGAACAGCGTGCAACTTATAGATATTCACTGACTTCGCTAGGGCGCAAAACTCCTGTGTAGCGGTATCAAACTTAGCGAGGATCTCTTTGCTCATGGTTTAGTTAAGCAGACCTATCGGCTTGAATGTGGTCATTTTCTTGGGGTCCCCGACGAGCTGTCCATTCACATTCGCGGAGTGGATGTTGGCAATTTGGGTCAAGTTGCTCTTCACGCTTGCCTTATAACTGGCGATGTTTTTGGCTGGGTAGCACTTGGGATTATTGATCGCAAAGGTGAGTTCCTTGTTCGCTGCCTGTATCGCCGTTATGTAGCTGTCGTTGTACAAAAGTTGATTTTGGAGAGAACTGTCAGCCACATAATCTGTCGCCGCTTTGACCACCCCATATTGCAGGGCGACGTACACCTTGTCCGCGTTCATCACTTGGGTGAAAACCTTTGTGCACGAGGCAGGGAGTTTGGTGCTCGGCGCTGGAGTTGTGGCCGCCGCATTGGCCGTGACGGGCACAAGTTGAAGTAAGAACGCTCCTAAAGCGACAGAAAGTCCAATTTTGCGCGACGACGAAAGGGGCTTTGAGAAAGTCATAGGAGGAATTTACCCAATTCCATAAATTCTTGAACCAGAACTCCTTAAGGAAGGCTGTGACTCCGCTATATTATTTCAACAGTAGCGCTCACCATTCGAGCAGGACGTGGAGCCGGAAGTGCTTTTTCGTAATTGGCGTTCTAGAAGGCAATTAAAAGAGTTCGTTGCCACAGCAGATCCCGTGACTCTTGCAAAGGAGCGAGAGGCGCTTGCCCGTGAAAACACCGAAGCTCCTGATCTACATAACGGCCCGCTACTTCCAACCGAAGTTGGAACCGAAGTCTTGGCGGCCCCTCGACG
>CAIWWH010000055.1 GCA_903916385.1 uncultured Actinomycetes bacterium | reverse complement strand
GACCTTAAGTTGGCTGGACCAGCGGATGCGCCGACTCCTGTAATTCCCGCCGGCACACTTGCAGGCGAGATTTACGTCGTCCCATTTAACAATCTCGTCGCGCTCGAGAAGATCTTCATGGAGCATGCCAAGACCATTGCATGTTTGATCATGGAGCCAGTTCTCGAGAACCTGGCGATTGTTCTTCCAGACGAGGGATACCTCGCTGCAGTTCGCGCACTCTGCGATCAATACGGAATCATCTTGATCTTCGATGAGGTTAAGACTGGTCTCACCGCTGGACCTAAGGGCGCAGCTGCTCGCATCGGTGTAAAGCCCGATTTGATCTGTCTTGCTAAGTCAATCGGTGGTGGACTTCCACTTGCTGCATTTGGTGGCAAGAAGGAGATCATGAACGCGATTGCCGATGGTCGTTTCCATCACTTTGGTACCTTCAACGCCAACCCGCTAGCAATGGCTGGCGTGCGCGCGATGGACAAGGTCTGCACTGAGGCAAGTCTGGGTAAGGCTGAAGCTTTGAACTACCAAGCTCTCGATCGCATCACCGAGATCATCAACGAGTACGAACTTCCTGCGCACACGGTTGGCTTTGGAATCAAGGGTTGCATTACGTGGTCTGTTGACCCAGTACGTAACTACCGCGATTACAAGGCGACTGATTTCCAGGTTGCTGAACTTTCTTGGCTCTGGTCACTCAACCGCGGGATCATCACGCCTCCGGGACTTGATGAGCAGTGGTTGATCAGTTTGGCTCATGAGCAGAACGAGATCGATATCTTGGTGGAGGATTTCCGCCAGATTGCAGCAGCGATCCGCGCTTAAACAATACTTATTATTCGAGGGCGATGAGATCGAAGTACTCGTCGTTCCAGAGATCCTCATCGCCATCGGGTAATAGCAAGACGCGCTCTGGTTTAAGTGCAACAACGGCTCCCACATCGTGGGTAACCATAACTACTGCCCCTTGATATTCAGCGAGTGCTGCAAGAATCTCATCGCGTGATGCTGGATCCAAGTTATTTGTGGGCTCATCGAGCAATAATAAGTTGGCTGCTCCCACAACCAACGTCGCAAGGGCCAGTCTGGTTCGCTCTCCACCGCTCAAAACCTTTACGGGCTTCTGCACATCATCACCGCTAAATAGGAAGGATCCCAAGACCTGTCGCGCTTGTGGTTCGCCTACGCCCTCGCCTGAAGAGATCATGTTTTCGAGAACAGAGCGCTCAAAGTCGAGCATCTCGTGCTCCTGCGCGTAGTAACCAATTTTGAGGCCATGGCCAGGCTCGATAGCGCCTGTATCTGATTCGGTAACGCCAGCAAGCATCTTGAGAAGAGTGGTTTTTCCAGCACCATTCAAACCGAGAATTACGATCCGAGAACCCTTATCGATCGCCATATCGACATCGGTAAAGATTTCAAGGGAGCCGTAAGACTTTGAAAGACCGTGTGCCATGAGCGGGGTCTTGCCACAAGGTGCAGGAGTAGGGAAGCGGAGTTTTGCGACCTTATCTGACTTACGCACATCTTCGAGACCGGCGAGGAGCGCGTCGGCGCGACGCAACATTCCTTGGGCTGCAACTGCTTTGGAAGCCTTGGCACGCATCTTTTCACCCTGCTTTGCCAGGATGGCAGCCTTCTTCTCGGCGTTGGCGCGTTCCTTCTTACGACGGTG
>CAIWWH010000054.1 GCA_903916385.1 uncultured Actinomycetes bacterium | reverse complement strand
TTGAGTATTACTACCAGATCGCACGCGCAGCCGAACAGAATCCCGAGCTTTCCTTTGCGCTCGTCCGGGAGCTGTTGAAATCCAAAGCGGAAGCACCGAGTGGCGAGTATAAATTTGATTAGGGGTATTTGAATGGCTGAAAGAATCAGAACTACCGCAGAGATTGATGTCTGGGGCACCATCCTCTTTATCGATGTCGCATCTACCAAGGTTGGCCTCGATGAGTTGAACACGGGGCTGGCCGAGGTAACTGAGTATGTGAAGGTGATCGATCACGAATTTTCGACCTACAAACCCGACTCGCAGGTTTCCCAGATACGGCGCGGCGAGTTAAAGATCGAGAACGCTTCGGCACAGATGCAAGAGGTCTGGCAGCTCTGCCTGCGCGCACGTGAATTGACCGATGGTTCCTTTGATCCTTGGTGCGTCAAAGGTGGCTATGACCCATCTGGATATGTAAAGGGTTGGGCGGCTGATGGCTGCATTCGCATTTTGAAGCGTCACGGGGCGGAGAATATTCAGATCAATGCCGCTGGTGACCTATCTCTGGCTGGTGGTTTTGAAGATGGCAAACCTTGGTCAATTGGAGTCCGCAGCCCCGAAAATAAGTTCCAGGTGCTCAAAGTCTTTGAGATCTTTGAAGGCGCTATTGCGACTTCTGGCACCTACGAGATCGGCGCCCACATCAAGGATCCTCACACGGGGTTAATAGCCATTGGGGCGCGCAGCGCCACTGTGATTGGTCCGGATGGCGGCTTGGCTGATGCTCTGGCTACCTCTTTGGTGGTGACCGGCCGCGATGGTGCGGGTATCTTTATGAAGCCCGAGTTAGCGGATTACAAGGTTTGGGTGATTGATCGCAATGAAGATACAGCTTGGACCATCGGGGAGCTTCCCGCATAACTCTCAGGACATTAACAGGTAATTGAGCGCAACATTACGGAAACGTTACTTATAGTGCAGTTATGAATAAATCCCGACTTCGTATTCTGACAATCAACCTGGTAATCGTGGTCGCAATTGCGGCCGTCGGATTCTGGGGCTACTCATCCCTACATCCCAAGGCGGCGAAGGTCGCACTTTCGACCGTGACCGTGGCCCGAGGGGATGTCTCCTCCACGGTCTCCTCTTCAGGCACCGTTGTGAGTCCGAGCGACATTGCGCTCGCTCCTTCTACATCTGGCACGCTGGCAAAATTGAACGTAAAGGTAGGGGATTCCGTACACGCCGGCGAACTCCTAGCTCAAATGGATACGACCAGCCTCAAGAGCGCCGTCGCGCAGGCGGAGGGCAGTTTGGTTCAGGCACAAGCGAACCTCACCAACGTTCAAACCACCGCGGATACGACTGCGGCTACTACCGCGCTACAGTTGCAGAACGATCAGGCAGCGGTAACTAATGCGGAGAACAACCTCGCCTACCAACAGACTTTGATCGCTGCTTCGACCGCCACGGATAATGAGAACGTTGCCACTGCGCTAACGAAGCTAAATAACGATAAAACCACCACATCTCAAAATGTTGCGGTTTATCAAGCGAGTGTCGATGCTGCGAAGAACACGCTTACAAATGCGCAACTCACCTATAACGATTATGAAGGACTGTATGGGCCAGCTGGAATTACTCCGGCGTTCTGTGCTTCGATAACAACAATCAATTCGAACTGTACGACCTTGACACAAGATAACAACGCCATCATTAGCGCTCAAGCTTCGTACAACAATGCGCTGATATCGCAACAACAGAACCTGGCGAAGGATGCGCAGACGATTGCAAGTGATCAACAGAGTTACGCTGATGCACAAGCCACTGCAGCACTTAATGTTAAGAAGAATGCGCAAACGTTGGCTTCGGCGCAGCAATCAATTACCTCCGCGCAGTACGCACTCAAGCTCTACCAACTCCAGAACAGCAATTCAACAACTGAAACGACTCTAAAGGTTGATCAGGCTCAAGTGACCGTTGCAGAGGCGAATCTGGTGCAGGCACAGAAGAACCTCAAAGGTGCCTCTGTAATTGCTCCAGTTTCTGGAAAGATTGCATCGATATCTAATTCCTTGATTGGTTCGACAATCTCACCTAACACGACACCAACCAATGGCACTACGGGAGCCACTGGATTTATCGTGCTCACAGATGTCGGTGGCCTGCAAGTAACAGCTGGCTTCTCCGAATCAGATGTGGCAAAGATCGCCGTGGGTCAATCAGCGTCGATGGCCTTCACGGCTCTTCCCAATGCTGTGGGCGATGCCAAGGTGTCTAGTGTGGCTCTCCTTCCAACTACTTCCGGTGGCGCTACGACATACACAGTCACATTCCAACTCACCGCAAAGGTCGATGGACTCAAGCCAGGTATGACGGCAACCGCAACAGTGATCGTCGCTGATTCACCTAATGCAATCTCAGTGACATCTCGGGCAGTTACTACTCGTGGAACTCGATCAACAGTTAATGTCGTGACCACAGCCGGTGGCAAGCAGACTGAAACCCCAACTCCAGTTCTAGTCGGTATCGTTGGAGACTCTGCTGACGAGATCCTCTCTGGCCTCAAGGTCGGTCAAGTCGTTGCTCTTCCATCAGTCGTAAGTAGCTCTTCATCGCTCAGCGGCGTTCCTTCTGTCCTTGGAGGTGCCGGGATTGGCATCACCGGCGGTGGGGGACGTGGCGCAG